>JAHJRM010000089.1 GCA_018830905.1 Nanobdellota archaeon | reverse complement strand
GCGAAGCCGAGCAAGTAGTTCAGAAGGGGGTGACTTGTTAGGGTGAGCGATTCCGTGGTAGCGAGAAATTGAAACAGATAACGCGTGCGAAATTGCGAATTGAATACTTCCCCCATACGAATTGCGAGGCGAAGCCGAGCTGATGTAAGCACCAATTTTATAAACATCTTCCCCTCTATTTTATTACGATGGCTTATGATATTGTTATTGGGAGGACTGCTGCTGACAAAAAGGATTTTGGTGATCGTGGGTTGGTGTTTATTGGAAAGAGTTATGTTCAGATGGGGCGTTATACTTCTTTGAGTAATCGGATTTTGATGGATATTGCAAGGAGTCATGTGGTTCTTGTTTCTGGAAAGAGGGGAAGCGGTAAAAGTTACACGCTCGGAGTTATTGCTGAGGAGCTTTCTAATCTTCCTAAAGAGGTTAGTCAGAATATAGGTTCGCTGATATTTGATACTATGGGAATTTATTGGACAATGAAATTTCGGAACGAGAAAGATAAAGAGTTGTTGAGGGATTGGGATTTAAAATCTAAGAATCTTCCTGTTCGAGTTTTTGTGCCATTTGGTTATTATGATGATTATACTGAAAAAAGAATTCCTGTTGATGAGTCTTTCGCTTTGGATGTTTCAGAAATAAATGTTGAGGATTGGATATTGACTTTTGGATTGGATATAACAAATCCAATCTCGATTCTTATTCAGAGAGTTGTTAGTTCTTTGAAAGATAGCGAGGGGTTTGATATTAGTGATATAATTCGGAGATTAAAAAGTGAGGAAGGAACTTCGACTGAGACGCGTAATGCTGCTGTCGGTCTTTTTGAGGCTGCAGATACCTGGGGAATCTTTGCTGATAATGAAACTAAGGCAACGCAGGTGAGTGACCTTGTTTCTGGGGGGACGACTACTGTACTTGATTTGAGCGTGTATAATTCTGTAGGGAGTTTTAACATAAGGGCTTTGGTGATAAGTTTGATTTCAAAAAAGATATTTAATCAGAGGATGGATTCTAGGAAGAAAGAAGAGGTTCAGTCTGTTTCTAGGGGTTTGGATTTGTTGTCGGGAGGAGAGAGGAAGGACTGGCCATTGACTTGGATTTTTATTGACGAGGCACATGAATTTTTGCCCTTGGAAGGTAAGACAGCTGCGACCGACGCTTTGATTCAGTTGCTTAGGGAGGGAAGGCAGCCAGGGATTTCTTTGGTTTTGGCGACGCAACAGCCGGGGCAGATTCATAAGGATGTCATGACTCAGTCGGATATTGTGATAAGTCATAGGGTTACGTCCAAGCCAGATGTTGAAGCGTTGAATTATATTATGCAGTCGTATGTTCTTGAGAGTGTGAAAAAGCAGATGGATGATTTGCCTTCAGAGAAGGGTTCTGCGATTATTTTAGATGATAATTCTGAGAGGATTTATCCTGCGAGAATTAAGCCTAGATTTACATGGCATGGTGGTGAAGCGCCTACGGCGATTGAGAAGAGGAAGGGGATTTAGGGAATCTTCTGGAGAAGATACTGCTCGTTTCGCTCGCAATTTGTTGGCTCACAATTGACTTCGTCAAATTGTTCGTTTGATAAAATTAAGCCTGTAAAATCAGTAAATTAATTCTGTATGGTGGTTTGTGATTATTTCGCGAGCCGTAGGCGAGTCACCATTACAATATCTTCAAATCAACTCTTATCCTGCATTTGTAAGGTGCGATTTCCCCTGCACGTTTTGTTCTTAGAATCTTAATCTTCTTTCTCGCTTTCTTGGCTTCGCCTTTTATCTTTTCTAAAACTTGATTTACTTCGTCATCTTTGCAGAAATCGTAATAGTATATTCTTGTTCCTTTTTTTGATAGGGCGAATGCTTCTTTTAGAAAGGTGTCTTTTAGCTGTGGTCTGGGCATGACAATTGTTGTGAACTTTGTTGGAACTTCTTGCAAATTTGTTCGCTCGTTTGTATTCGCTCGATTTTTTTGAGAGTTAACATAGAATCTGTTGTTGATGTCTATGAACAGTTTTGATTTATAGTTATCAGTTATTTTTTGGGTTAGCTTCTTGATATCACCAGGTAGGAGAAAAACTCTGTTTTTTAATTTGTTTAGTTCGATGTTTTGCTTTGCGTATATGTTTGCTTTTTTGTTTATTTCATTAGAGTATATTTTTTCTGCTCTTGAGTTTTTTGCGATTACGATTGGATAGGGGGCAATTCCTGCGAACATCACTAGGACAGTTTCGCCTTTTTTGATTTTGTCTGCTATCTCCTTTCTTTCACTATTTAGTCTAGGTGAAAAATAGGTTTCATCAGTGTTTAAACGAAACGTGCACCCATTTTCTGTATAAAGTGCTTCCTTCGTTTTTTCCCCTGCGATGTGTTTTGTCTCTTGTTTTCTTAGCCGTCCTTTAAATTTTCCTGTTTTTTCTAGAATTGTTCTTACAGATTTGTATCTTTTTAGTATATCTTCAGCGAAGTTCTTTTTCTCTCTTACTTTTGTTTCTTTAGGGAACTTAACAAGCGCAATGTTCCCGAAAATGTCGAACGCTCTTGGTTGTTTTGTCATTTTAGAAGTTAAATAGTCTCTCGTAATCTTTATGATTCATCCAATCTAGAATGACGCTGACAATTTTTACTTCATCTCCGATAATGGTATAGAGCAGTCTCCAGGAGGAAGGCAAATTATAAATCCATAGATTGTCTGAATTGTGTTTTTTAATCAATGTTTTTGGAATTAACTTTTTTTTAACATTTCGTCCGCAAAATGGGTTATCTTTTAGGTCATCAATTGCTCTTGTAATAAAACTATATAATTTTTCATTATTATTTTTTAGACTGTCATAAGTTTCCTTTAGGTTCCAATTAATAAATGCAACAGTTTTTTCTTTATTATTCATTTTATAATCAGACCTTCATTCTCCAGTCTTTTTGCTAGTTCAGGGTTCCAAATATATACAGTGTAGCCGTCTCTGTCATAAACAATTCGAAGCGTGCTTGCGAGATATTCCATTATAACCTGAAACGTCTGCCACATAACTTTTTTTGGAAGACGATTGAACAGCTCCGTTTTCTTGAATTCTCCGCTGTTATCTTTTATGAATTTTTCAACCATTAAAACTGTCTGAAGTGTGGGAGACCTTGCTACGTTATTAGCAAGATTGTATGGTTTTTTTGACTTTTGTGTTTCCATCTAATGTACCATATCAATTGATATTATTTAAATCTTTCGTGTTACAACATTAATGTTTATAAATATTAGATTGTTTTTTAATGAATGAAAAAGAGTGTGCTCATCTTTGCTTTTTTGTTGGTTCTTATGTTTGGTGTGGTGAGCGCGCAGTACTCTAGTGGTTACGGTTATGGGGGATTTTATCTTGATGATTATATTAATGGAGATTTTATTTCTTATGCGATTTTATTCGTTCTCTTTTTTTGGCTATTGTTGGTGATTCTCTCTAGAGTTCCTATGTTTAGGGGAGCCGATGGGAGTAAGAAGCAGGCTGTAATTGGGGCGCTTTTATTTTCTACAGGAATAACTTATTGGACTTATAGGTCTAACTGGAATCTTGATAATCTCATTTACAGATTTGGTTTTTCTGAGGGACTAACCTCTCTTCTACTGGTATTGGTTCTTTTG
>JAHJRM010000088.1 GCA_018830905.1 Nanobdellota archaeon | reverse complement strand
CGTCGTAATCCTGATTTAATCTTGCTCTTGCTTCCCAATGCTCCAAAGGAAAAGTTGAGCTTCCGACTGTCAGGATTGAAGAAGGTATCTCGAGATGAATCAATCTTTCTCCGAGGCTTTTCACAAATTTTTTAAGAGGAATTCTATCCTCCTGTTTTAACCTTACAGCATAATATACTTCTTTAGAGACTTCCCTCGAGCGAATCATTTTAGAAAATGGAGAAACTGGGGATTCTTTTAACGCTAACATAATCTCAATAACTTTTTCTAACTTATAAATAATATTGTCTTAGAATATATATTTTCTCTCTCATAATATAAGCCTGTGGAGGGCGAAGGTTAAGTTGAAAAAATGATGTTCAATCATTTTTTGCGATCAAATGAATTTGACCGAAAGAAAGGTTAGGGCTTGCTGATTTTTGGCGTGGAGAATATAAGACTAAGACTTTCCCCTGATTTTGAAGTCTTTTAATTAATTCATTCTAACTGAAGAAGGTTCTACTCAATTGTTTAATACCTTATGAAATTTAACTGCGCAAAATCAAGTTTCTTTTACAAACTTGTTGCGCATATTTTGTCTTTTCCGCTAAATAATCCCTTTTACCGTCAATAAGCTTCTTGCTCATAAGCTTCTTTTGAGATATTCTCTACTGCGCAAAATAGAAATATTTAAATAGAACTCATTTTAATTAATTAGATGGGTTGGGAAAGAAACGGATTTGAAAAAATAGATGTCAATAAGGCGGGAAATGTCTTAAAGAATTTGAATGTTTCTGAAGATGAGATTAACAAGGCCACAGAAATTTTAAACAATTGGAGGGCAATTCACAGTTATCCCTTACATATTTTTCAAATGACTCTTAAGAATGCGTCAAAAAAATTTGATAAAACTTCTTTGACTGTACAAAGATTAAAAAGAACTAATTCAATAATAAATAAACTTAATCGGGGTTATGATGGACGTTCTCCTTCTATGAATCTTTCTCAAATGCAAGATATTGCAGGATGTAGGGCGATAGTTTCTAATGTTGAGATTGCAAGAGAATTATATCAAAATTATTATCTGAAAGGAAATCTTAGACATAAAAGAGTTGGGAAGAAAGATTATGTTTCTGAACCTAAAAAAGATGGATATCGTAGTTTGCATGTGATTTATGAATTTAAGAGTGATAAGGGTAAAGAAGAGTATAACGGGTTGCGTGTAGAAGTTCAAATAAGATCCAAACTACAACATCTTTGGTCAACTGCGGTGGAAACAGTTGATTTCTTTACCCGACAAGCAATTAAGTTTAATGAAGGGGGACCAAATTGGACTGAGTTTTTTAGATTGATTAGTTCAGCATTTGCAATAATTGAAAAATCTCCTTTAATTTCAAACACCCCTTTAGATAAAAAAAAACTTTATCATGAGATAAAAGATAGAGAAAAAGAATTGAGTGTGATAAAGAGAATGTCTGGATGGACAAGTGCTATGAAATTTTTTAATGAAGAGGTTAAAAAAAAGATGAAAGGTAAATCAAAATTTTTTTTACTCGAATTGGATATTCTTGGAGAAAAATTAAGCGTTAAATCCTATGCAAAACAACAGGAAGAAGAAGCTATCAAAGATTATTCTGAGCTTGAAAAGAGACATAAAGGTAGAACAGATTATGATGTTGTTCTTGTTGGTGCAGAAACGACAAAAGATTTACAAAAAGCATATCCTAACTATTTCGTTGATACGAGAGAATTTATTTCTGAGTTAAAAAAGGTTTTGCGTAAAGCTACATAGATTCTTAATTGAGATTTGTTTGAAAAGCCTGTGGAGGGATTTGTGGGTCGCTTTGTTCTCCGTCGTCCGAAATAAGATTTCGAACGAAACCCCCGACTTTAAATCCACGTGAGTTAAAACCCAGATGCTGTTTTCAACAGCATAAGCCTGCAGAGGGACTTGAATGAGAACCTCCGGCGCCCCTGAAGGCACACGAAATCCAGCAACCATGCCAAATCCCTAAAAGCCTGTGGAGGGATTTGAACCCCCGACCCCCAGTTAGTTTGGATGTTCATTGAAACATCTTACAAAACTGATGCTCTGCCACTGAGCTACACAGGCGTGTTATTTTGTGTGGCGAAGGTAGATTAGTTTTTTCTACCATTGTAGTTTCTTTTTTTCTAAAAAAGAAACCCATGAGCTACACAGGCTTGGTAAGACACGGT
>JAHJRM010000087.1 GCA_018830905.1 Nanobdellota archaeon | reverse complement strand
CGTATTTTTCTGCAAAGCTCTCGCTAAGTTGAATTTGTGTTTCCATTTTTGTTTTTAGAAAGATTTATTTAGTTTTGAAAAGTTCCAACTACGTTTAAGCTTTTCAAAGAGCCGAGTATCTCGGCTCCCATAATCAATAAAACAAAATAGAAAAAGTTTTGTTTCAACTCACCACTGCCTAAAGGCAGTGGATTTCTTTTTCAATTAAACAAACGCAGATTTATTATTACTTTAGGATTGAGTGGGGCAAGTTGGTAAATGTTTAGAATTAATCCTTCATTTCAATCTTAATGTTAACGCTCTTAGGAATCTGCATTTTCATGATGTGGTGAAGGACTTTCTCGTTTGCAGGCAAATCAATTAGTCTTCGATGAATTCTCATCTCGAAGTTGTCGAATGTAGCTGTCCCGTCTCCACAAGGAGATTTTCTTGTTGTTATCTTTAGCCTCTTTGTTGGAAGTGGTACTGGTCCAGAGATGTTTATCCCTGATTTCTTCGCTACCTCTCTGATAGACTCACAAATATTATTAATCATTTCTATGTCTGTACTGTTCAGTTTGATTCTTACTTTTGGCATGGATATACGATTTGATTTTTGTTTTTAAATGTTATGCTGGATAAAAATTACTTGCTCGCTGTGCTCGCAAATCGTATGTGGACTCCCCAAGAGTTCACTTCGTTCCCTCTCGTCCGCCAAGATGGCGAACGAAACAAGTCACCTCCTTCTGAGATACTTACTCGCCTTCGGCTCGCAAATAAATAACAAAATAGCATAGAAACCGGCAATTGATTATCACGTGTATGAATTTATAATTATCATTTGGGATGGGGCGAGATTTTTTCAAAATCTCAAATATGCTGTTATTCCCCAGTTGTATGCAAAAAAGGTTTTGGAAAAACCTTTTTATAGTATTTTTATTTGAGTATGATAAGAGAGGAAAATGACGGAAGTATTTAATCAGATTAGCATAATTATTCTTATCGTCTTGGGAGTCTCCTTAGTGATGAGGGCACTGAGACAGCCATTGATAATTGGATATATAATCTCTGGAATAATTGTTGGTCCGTATTTCTTAGGGATTCTTCCAGAAGTCGGAACAATCCAGACTTTCTCTGAAATGGGTATCGCTCTTCTCTTGTTTATTGTTGGACTTCATCTTACACCGAAGGTTATCAAAGAGGTTGGAAGCATTTCTCTTATAACAGGTCTTGGGCAGATATTTTTCACAGCCTTAATAGGATACTTTGTTTCTATAGCTCTTGGATTTGAGCCGATAACTTCTTTGTACATCGCGATAGCCCTAACATTTTCCTCTACGATTATAATTCTTAAGCTCCTCACAGATAAAGAAGATTTGGACACTCTTTACGGCAAGATATCCATAGGGTTCCTTCTCGTTCAGGATTTTGTTGCGATAATCGTATTAGTAATTATCTCTTCGCTTTCAGAAGGAGGGAACTTTTTGACCACCATAGGGTTTACTTTCCTTAAGGGTGGTTTGATTGTTGCAGTTTTGGCTCCGATAAGCATGTTCATCCTGCCTAAATTCCAGAACTTCTTTGCTAAGTCCCAAGAGCTGTTGTTTGTTTTCTCCGTGGCATGGGGTCTTGGTCTGGCGTCGTTGTTCTTTTATGCCGGGCTTTCGATAGAAGTTGGTGCCCTGATTGCGGGTGTTCTCTTGTCTGTATCTCCATACAATCTTGAGATAAGTTCGAGACTGAGACCTTTGAGGGATTTTTTCATAATCTCATTCTTCCTTCTTTTGGGTGCGCAGATGGCAATAGGCAATATAGGGAACCTTATTTTGCCGGCAGTTATATTCTCCATGATTATCCTTATAGGAAATCCATTAATTGTTATGGTTCTTATGGGTTTTGAGGGCTTTACGAAGAAGACAGGGTTCCTTGCAGGACTCACTGTTGCACAGATTGGGGAGTTCTCTTTGATAACCGCGGCTCTTGGTCAGAAAGTTGGACATATCACAAATGAGGTTTTATCTCTGATTACTCTTGTTAGCCTGATTACAATTGGACTTTCGACTTATATGGTAATTTACTCTGGAAGTTTGTATAAGATGTTTTCTAAGTACCTGAGTTTTTTTGAGAGAAGCAATTTGAGAGAGAAGAAAAAAATCAATAAGAACATTGACTCGATACTCTTTGGATATAATAGAATAGGATTTGGGATTTTGAACTCTTTGAAGAGTATAAAAAAGAACTACCTTGTTGTAGATTTCAATCCGGAAGTTGTTAAGGATTTGAAAAAAATGAGAGTGCCAAGCATTTATGGAGATGTGGATGATGATTCTTTATTGAATGACTTACCGTTGGATAAACTGAAACTTGCAATTTCAACGATTCCTGATTTTGACACGAATGAACTTTTGATAGAGACTATTAAAGAAAGGAATTCCGATGCGATTGTTATTGTGCGGGCACATAATATTGAAGATGCAATGAATCTTTACAAGAAGGGCGCAGATTACGTGTTGACACCGCACTTCCTTGGAGGAGAATATCTTTCAAATATGTTGAGAGAGATAAAGACCGATAAAGAAGGGTATAAAATAGAAAAGGACAAACACATTAAGATGCTTAAAGAGAGATTTAGAAAAGGTCAGTATCACGCGGATAATTAATTATTTATAGTCTCGAAAACATATGTTTGGAGGATAATTAATGTGCGTCTTCTGTCTCGGGGATTTCAACATCTTCTATTCCCATTAGATTGAAAAGGAACTCGAAGAATCTTAGAAGTACTTCCAGTAAGACTATGAAAAAGAAGAATATGAATATTCCAGAGATGAATTCCGGGATTTCTGATATTCTTGTTAGGATTCTACCTGAGAAATTTGTGAAGATTGTTGGTTCTAGAACTGCAATACCAAGGAACGTTAGTGGGAGAATCTTTGAGAGTTCTTTGGCAACGTTTTCTCCATATCGCGGAATGTAACAAGCCATTCTTATAGAAGCTACGGCAACTGCAGAGATAAGAATAATTACACTTATATCAAAGCTCTCTTCGACAAGTAGTATAAGGAACGCCGTGAATATCGCGAACCAGAAGAATACTATAAATGGAATTATGAGAATGTATTCTAGGAGATATAGACCGCTTGCGGTTAGTTTTGATAAGATAGGACTTTCAGAATTGTTATATTTGTCTAGGTTGAAGGAGAATATATTCTTTGTTCCAATAGAAATGTGAAGTCTCCAGGTAAATACAGCGTATACTACTACAATAAGGACAAGAAGAAATAGTGTTATGAATGTTTGAGCGATAGTGGGTAGAGTTCCGTAAAACTCTTTAATAGCTAATATAAAATCTGTGACCACATCTCCTTCCATGTGTTAAATTGGAGTTTGTTATTTTTAAATGTTGTTTAACGGAAAGATTAAAAACGCTTTTCCCTTTTGTATAATATGGATGCTAGTTATATTGTTTACTCTGTTTTTGTTGCAGGTTTGATAAGTTTTGTGATGAAGGTACTAATTGCTAGTCGCTCAGGGAAGTTTTCTTTTGCAGATGGGATTAGATATGGTGGAATGCCAAGCCTTCACTCTGCTGTTGTCGTTTCAATGTCTGTTTCAGTCTATATACTTGAAGGATTTTCTACACTGTTTGCTCTGTCTGCGATTGT
>JAHJRM010000086.1 GCA_018830905.1 Nanobdellota archaeon | reverse complement strand
TGATTTGACAGCGCTTTCTGAACCCGGCATTATTACGCCAACTACAGGTAACTTAGACCGCTTCTGCACAACATCAATTGCGACAGAAGATACGGTGTTACAAGCGATGACAATCATCTTTACATTTTTTGAAAGCAGGAAATCTGTGTCTTGAGCAGCATATTCGCGCACAACCTGTGCTGATTTTGGACCATATGGCACGCGTGCTGTATCGCCGAAGTAGATTATATTTTCATGTGTTTTTTTTAAAATCTTTCGTCTTATTCATAAATCTTATCAGTTCAATCAACTTCTTGCTATAGCCTGGTTTCCATCCGAATTTTTCTTTTACTGCGCTCCAGATACTCCCAAGTTCGTTGTTAATTGCAAAATATTCATCAGTGTAGCACGATTCGAGAAAATCATTGATTAAAGGAATTGCTCTCAAGAAATCTGATGCAATTTTAAAATACTGAGGATTGTTCACTTGTTGGTATTGCTCCTCAGCAAAAAATGTGGGAATTACTTTATTATGAACCTTAGGGTGGCGTACATTTTTTGCTTTAATTAAAATTCCCCATAATTCTGGTTTTTCTGTCCTTAGTGAATGTCGCGTTATCTCTCGTAAGTAGCCGTCTAGCTTATCACGTAGAGACCGATTCAATTTCTCATTTATTTCATTATAAGAAAATCCTTGTACGAGTAAGCAATTTTGAAGAAAGCTGTTTACACATTCTTCCAGCGCCATATATGCAATCACAATAGATCCAACGGCTTTTATGTTTTTATCTTGCTCAGGTAAGTATTTGTCTTCTAAAATAGATTGTGCGAGACTAAGAAAAGATTCCCATGTAAGAATCCGAATGCCGTCAGTGTGCCATAATCTCGTTTTCTCCGGGTTTCGAAGAATTTCCTGTATTTCTTCGATAGTAAAATTCTGAATGGTCTCAGAAGTAATACTTTCCTTGTAAAGGAGGTTTGAGATCAACATCCCCAAGAAATGATCAATTAATTCTTCCGATTCGTCTCTCATTTCATTATTATCAAAGTTGTTTTGCATTTACAACTCCCCCTTAAATGCTTTATCAAGTACCGACGGCAGCAGCGCTTCAGTGGATTTGAAGATAGTTATTATTTCTTCCGGTTGCATAAGGTTCGTTATTGTTGAATGAAAATTTCGTATTAAATATAAGCAAAATATAAGTGGAGGGCAAAATTGAAGACAGGATTTGCTCTGTTCGTATATTGGAACGCAGATGACACAGATTGAACAGATTTACACATATCGGTGATTATCTTAATTTTCAGTGTTATCTGTGTTCTATTAATTCCTTTCTGTCGTTTGTAAAAATCTTTCTTCTGATTTCAGGCTTCTTACCAAAATTTAGCAATAGACCTAATTCGATGTTTGTTGCTTTAAGGTAATTAATCAACTGAAATTCATGTTCTTCGACAACTGCTTCAGCAGCTTTTAATTCAAGAATAATACAATCCTGAACAATAATGTCTGCAAAATAATCGCCTACCAATTCACTTTTATAATACACTTTAATTGGTTGTTGGTTTCTCGCATGCAAACCGCTCTTTTTCAGTTCTATCATCATAGCATGTTCGTAGACTTTTTCAAGAAATCCGTACCCAAGCTGATTGTAAACTTCATAGAAGCATTTGATGATTTGCTCTGTAATATCTTTATGTAAATATTCCATAAGATCCTCTTTAATGGAACACTGATTACACAGATTGAACAGATTCACGCAGATCAGTGTTCATATTCTACTCCACATGTACCTTTTTTACAACTCCCAATTTATGCCCGAGAAACAACTCTCCTATCTCAAGAAATTTGTGTGGCAGGTCGCTTACAAAAAATTGAACATTAGCTTTCAACTTGCTTGGGTTGCGCAGTCCCTCGCTATGGAGGATATGTTCGACTGTCGTCGCGGCACATTCGCCGGAGTCGATTAGATTTACGTTCTCTCCGATAACTTTCTGGATAACATCTCGTAAAATGGGATAATGCGTGCAACCTAAAATGAGCGTATCGATTTTTTGAAGTTT
>JAHJRM010000015.1 GCA_018830905.1 Nanobdellota archaeon | reverse complement strand
TGTCCAAACATTAGTAGCATTCGCACTTTGCATAGAATACCCTGCACTTAGTGCTGTCCCAGTTGCACCAACGTGTATTCGAGAATGTGCCGAAGCCACAGCAGTAGTAACAAATAATTCTTCACTCGGAATAGTCGTCCCGATTCCAACCCTATCGTTATTCTTATCTACAAACAAAACCGACGTATCGACCGAAAAATTATTCGCCCCGAGAACGACGTTCTTCGTCGCTCCAGTATAAGGCACAAAAACATCCGCAACATAATTATTTCTCGTCGTGTTGAAAGTATTTGAAACCCAGTTTACAACAGAAGTGTTTTGAACTCCTACATAATTCTTCATAGATGTATTCACCGAAGCAACATAATTATTTCTCGTCGTGTTGAAAGTATTTGAAACCCAGTTTACAACTGAAGTATTCTGAACCCCAACATAATCCACAATGTAGTTATTTACACTTAGATTATTTTGAGCAATGTAATTATTTATAGAAGTGTTTATTGCATTGCTTTCTGTTTTAGTATAAAACTGGTCTTGAACCCAGTTTACTATTGAGTTGTTGAAGATTAAGTCCATAAAGTCAACATAATTGTTTACTGAATTATTGTTCTGTGCAATATAATTATTCACAGATAAATTATTCTGAGCAATATAATTCACAACAGATTGATTGAACACAATATCTTGATAATCAACATAATTCTTCATCGAGGTATTCACAACTCCAATATAATTTACAAGTGAAGTGTTCTGAACCCCAACATAATCCACAATGTAGTTGTTTACAGAAGTATTATACCACGAATCTTGGTAATCGACATAATTCTTCATAGATGTATTCACAACAGCAATGTAATTTACAAGCGAACCATTCTGAACAACAATGTAACCCAATAAATAATTTCTTAGAGAATCATTTTGAACCCCCACATAATCCACAATGTAGTTGTTTACACTTAGATTATTTTGTGCAATGTAGTTATTAACAGATTGATTGAACACAACATCCTGCGAATCAGCATAATTCACAACTGAAACATTGTTCTGAGCAATGTAATTCACAACAGACTGGTTATTTACAGCGATGTAATTTACAACAGATTCATTATTCACACTTATCTTTGTATCAATCGTATTATTCAACGCAGACTCAGAAAAATCCAACTGCGTCCCATTAAAGCTAAGATAATTACTGCTTGTTACTCCAACAACCCAATTGAAAATTCCTTTGAACCAAGAAGCTGTAACATTATACAAAGCATTAACATTCCCAGTCGTCCCATTAACAACAAAATACTCCTGCGACTCACTCGATTTATTATTCACAACAAAATCAGCAGCAGACGCGGCTCCCAACATACTGCCAACTAAAAGAGAAACAAACACAACCAAGAAAATCTTTTTATTCATTCCCCACTCCCGAAAAATCTTCTTTAGTTAGTTTAACATA
Organism: Nanobdellota archaeon; assembly: GCA_018830905.1. Taxonomy (GTDB): domain Archaea; phylum Nanobdellota; class Nanobdellia; order Pacearchaeales; family GW2011-AR1; genus ASMP01. The sequence continues at coordinate 2,292 of JAHJRM010000015.1, read as the reverse complement.
TTTAGATACAGATTTTATAAGATAATTACTTCGAGAAAAGGGAGATTTACGATCTCGATTAAAATATGTCCATAAGATAACTTCAATCTCAAATGAAATTAATTTATCAACCACTGGAACAAAATCAGAATCTCCAGTTAACAAAACAACTTTCTTTATTTTAGGAAAATCATTTTTAACACTGGCCATATCAATGCCCAAAAGCATATCCACCCCTTTTTGCCTATAGACTAAAGATTCGCCAACTCTTAATCTCTGAGTTCTACCTTCTCTAACAATTATTCCCTCACTCTTAAATCTGAAAAGATGCTTATCATAATCTTCCCTCATTCGTCTTTCGTCCTTATTTGGCTCACTGCTCTGAAATGGTGGAGCATCATATAAGAAAATTTTTTCAACAATAAAAAAATTCCGAACTGCAAGTTTTTCAACAAAAGACCTTAAACTGTAAGAAAAACCAGAATCAAAGAAATACTTTTTCAATCTTAACAAGTAAGCATTATCAATAAAAACAATAACTCTTGAAAAAGCATCCGGCGACTCCGAAGAATCACCGGGGAATATCTTACTCCCATCAGTTTCACTATCTTTATAAATTTTTTCTTTATTCATTCCCACCCCAACCAAAATTTTAAATTGATTTCTACGCTCTTGAATTTTCTCACTGTTCAAACCAGAAAGGACCGACTTCAATTCCCGATTAAAATCCTCTGCAGAAACAATTCCCCCTTGGACCTCCTTCTTAGTAACATTAAAGTCAGTGTAATACTGCTTGTCTATTCTTTCCCTTCTAGCAAGAACCAAAAACGAGTTATCAAATCCAAAAACCTTCCCTAACAAAATTGACACTCCTGAATGATTTTCACATTTAATTCCTACTGCAAAAAGCAAAGCCAGAACAAGATTATACATACTATAATAAGTCAAGGCAACAGCCTCTTCCAGTTTATCGTTTTCAAAAAGGATTTTCGAAGATGAAAGATTGCTCTCTGATTTTCCCAAATAAGAATCCTTTATATCTGAGCTTGGCTCAACAAGTTGAAGTTTTCCTTCAGAAGACAACTTAACTAAAAAACTTATCATAGTATAACTCGCCCCCTTTCAAGATTATGTGATTTCCTTCAATTTCTTTACTTAATAGATCTCCACCAAGTCTTCCAATTTTAACACTGACCTTTGAATCAATCGCAGAATACTTTTTCTTAATCTCAATATTTTCGGTCTCAATAAAAATATCAATATCACTATTTTTCCGAGCAAGCCCTTTTGCATAACTCCCAAAAAGAAGAGAAAGCTTTACATCTTTATCTCCCTGTATTTTCTGCACAATATCTCGCAAGCAAGGATATTTCTTCAAGGACTGAACAACCAAATAATTTTCTGCCATAATAAAAAATGCCCTCGCCTCTGGACTTTTCTTCAAAAAATATCTTTTATTTTTCCCCTCAGAAACAAAATCAACAACATTGCTACCTAAAAGCTCCTTCATTTTTCTAACTATCATCATGTGATTAGTCTCAAGAGCCCGGGCAATTCCCCTGATATGATTCTTTCCATGAATCAAGGACTTCACAATCTCCATCTTGTAATCTTTTTGTTCCATTTGTAACATATATGTTATATTAATTCATCTTTCAACATTTCCCATCATAAACTAATCTTGACATTTCCATTTGAATCAATTCTTATCGAACCTCCATTTGACGTTGCATTAAATGTTCCAACAACTTCCAAATTAGAATTAGGCAAAGTAGTCCCAATCCCAACGTTCCCCGAATCATCAATCGTCATTCTATGAGTTGCACCAGTTGAGAATTGCAAATAATTAGCAGTATCTCTGTAAATACCAGTGTCCTCATCTGCGACAAAAGAATAACTAGGAGTTGCTGCACTTCCAGCACCACGCAAAAGAGAAAACCCATAATTAGTAGTTCCTGTGAAAGCTGTGCTCGACCAAGAATACCTCAAAATAGTGGCAATTGACAAATCCATCGTATCATCAGCAGTTTCATAAAACCCGGTGTCACCATCTCCAAAAGAAAGTGTAGGATTATCACTCAACTCTCCAGGTGCTTGATTTAAAGTTAACAAAGATGTTGGAGTAGTCGTCCCGATTCCCACAAAAGTCCCATTATCATAAATCACAGAATTACCAAGCTGACTTGCACTCAACCACTTTGAAACATAATTTGTAGTTCCTGCTCCCGTCGTGTTTCCGCTAACAGTTGTCCCGTTTACCTTAAAACCATAAGCATTCACGTTCCCAGCGACATCTAATTTGTATCCTGCCCC
>JAHJRM010000085.1 GCA_018830905.1 Nanobdellota archaeon | reverse complement strand
TCAAAGCATCACTATCAATATTCATCGCAAGGTCAAGCTCATTAGTCTCACCTCTGAGATATGAAAGGAAATTAGTAATAAGTTTCTCTACTTCTGCATCAAACTCTTCGTTAGAAGTATTAACAAACTCCCCCTCATCAATGCCTTCGGTAGCATCAGCCAAAACTCCAGACGCACCACCACTCTCATCAATAGCTTTAACATAAATATCTGGGTAAAGAAGTGTGTTCGCAGTAAGGAGAGTAACAGAAACCAAAAGTGATACGACTAATAAAAAACCTAAGAAAGTCCACAAAATCCCTTTTAACACACCCATTTTTTAACTATGAACCTTTAGGTTTTAAAGTTTTCCAGAAGATAAGTTTTGTTTAATAAGTCCTGCAATAGATAACAATAAATTAGGTTTTTGTTATCTTTATATCTATTAATTTTTAAGCAACATCCAGAAACTATTAAAAAACATTAATTATTAAATTATATAATGGAAAAGAAATATGATTTGATAATCGTTGGAAGCGGTCCAGCAGGTTTGACAGCAGGAATTTATGCTGCAAGATATAATCTTAATTTTTTGATAATTGGGAAACTTAATGGAGGAGCAATTTCAGAAGCGCATAAAATATGTAATTATCCTTCGCAAAATAACATAACTGGTTTTGAACTAACTATGAAAATGGTTAATCATGTTAAAGAGCTAAACGGAGAGATAATTCCTGAAAGTGTAGAGAAAATAAAAAAGAAAAAAGATGGGTTTGAGATTCAAACAAATAAGAAAAAATATTCTGCAAAAAAAATAATCCTCGCAATAGGAAGGGAAAGGCAAAAATTAGATATTCCAGGAGAAAAAGAATTTTTAGGAAAAGGAGTTGGTTATTGCGCAATCTGCGATGCTGCTCTCTATAAAGATAAAATTGTGGCTGTTGCCGGAGGGGGCAATGCTGCGATTACTGCCGCTTTGTTATTAGCAGAATATGCAAAAAAAGTTTACATTGTTTACAGAAAAGATAAATTTTCCAGAGCAGACCCTATGTGGGTGGAACAGCTTGAAAAAGAAAAGAAAATTGAACCCTTACTTAATTCAAATATTAAAGAAATTTATGGGGAGAATTTGGTTCAAGGAGTTATTTTAAACAACAAGAAAAAAATTGAACTAAATGGAGTTTTCATTGAAATAGGTTTTACACCAAATGAATCTCTTATAGAATCTCTTGGACTTAAAACAGAAAAAGGCTACATCATTACAGACAGAAACCAAAGAACAAGCGTTAAAGATATTTTTGCAGCAGGAGATGCAACAGATAACCCTATGAAACAGATAATCACTGCTTGCGCCGAAGGCGCAGTTGCATCAAAGTCTATTTATGAAGAATTTAAATTAAAAGACTAATAAACCCAAAAAGCAAGGTTTAAAAATAAATTATCTCACCCTATGATATGCCCGCGTGGTCTAACGGCTATGACGCTAGCCTGTCGCGCTATAAAGGGAACCAAGGTTCCCCTTATCAACCCCTCCTTTAAAATAGGACTCAAGGCTGATTAGGAAACAACTCCAATCAACCCCTCCCTTTTGGGACGAGGAAGAAAAGCGCAGAACGCTGGAAACCCGGGTTCGATTCCCGGCGCGGGCGTTTATGGAGCCGAAGGCTCCATCTTGTCGGGATGTCGGAGAAACACTTTGATTGTACCCTCGCAGTGCAAAGCCGAAGCGTATGGCAATCGCGGTTCGATTCCCGGCTGATGCATATGCAATTGAGTCTGCGAAATTGCATGTCCGAGACATCGGACAAATCGGTTTAAACAAAAAGGGAAAATCGAAAAAAACCGTTGGTTGTTTTCAGGTTCGATTCCCTGTGCGGGCGTTATAAAAAGATAATCCCTAGAATAAAAAGTAGAAGGATAAGTGCTAGGACGATTAGAAGGACCTTATTATGTTCATTCCACCATTCACGAATGGTTCTCTCTTCTTTTTGAATGATTTCTTCTTGATCTTCTGTTAGGAAAGGTCTTTTTGTCATACCAAACATCAACATTAAATATCCTATTGGAGGAGCAAATATTAACCAAAAGAGTAACCAACCTGCGCTATCTTCATATACAAACTTGTTGTAATAATCTCCTTTAGCCATGACCTTTTCAAGGAGTAATGGCTTAAATAATTAACCACTCACCTTCCCAAAACAAAAATTCATCTAAAAGAAGAACCTAATAATTCAAGTGCTCTCGCCTGAAGCATTTCTATTAACAAGCTGTCTGCATAATCAGGGTCATCTACACCTTCAAGTTCTTCCCTTCCACCATCAGTAGACATTAGGGACATGCAGTATAAATTCCCTTTCAATTCTACCTCTCCTTCCAAAATTACAGAATTATTAGAAGTAGCTCTAGCCTCATAACCCCAACAGGTTCGTTCGGGAGTACCATAAGACCTTTCTATTTTTATTCTCTCTGATTCTTTTTCCATAATCTAAATAGTGATACCGATATTTTTAAAGATTTATATGAAAAAAACACACTTTGTTTATCCCAAAAAACCCATCGCGGGCGTAAGACTCTTTTGACAGATTATCACAAGAGAAACATTTATATATAAGTAAGATATTCTTACTTCATGGAAATAACCAAATTAAGTACAAAGGGACAAATTGTTATTCCTGAAAGTTTGAGGAAAGGACTACAAACTGGAACACCTTTTGTTGTATCAAGACAGGAAGGATTAATCGTTCTTAAAGAAGTAAAAGATCTTACAAAAGATGAGATTGAAGAAATAAAAGAGCTTAATAAAATTTGGAAAGAAATTGATAGTGGAAAATGTGAAAGTTATACTGAAAGTGAATTCTTTAAAAAGATGAAAGAATGGTGATGATAACCCCCAGTAATACTTTTAAGAAAAATATTAAGAGGTTAAATGAATTTGATAGAGATAAGCTTGAAAAACAAATTAAAAAAATTATTGCGAATCCCAATGTTGGTAAACCTTTAAAATATAAAAGAGGGGAAAGATCACTTTATATCAAACCTTTCAGACTTATTTATGCTGTAAGAGGTGATGAAATTATCCTATTGAAATTTGGTCATAGAAAAGATATTTATGATAACTAGGGAGATGTATCACTTTTGACACTAATTCAGCGCGGGCGTTGTTTGGGATAATTATTTAAATCTTATTTTATTAAGTTATCTATGAGGAAAGAAGTGATAGTTATGGTTTTTGTAGCTTTGTTAATTCTTCCCGTTGTTTCTGCGTCTCTTTCTTTGAACATGGTAGAAGTTGAGAAATATGTGAATGAATATAAATCTGGGGGAGTTACTGCTCCGCAATTAGTTGTTAATGTTGAGTATATCAAAAACAAGATGTACGAAGAACTTGACAAAGAAGGTCGGAACTCTTTTACTGAGGAAGAAATTGTTGCTGTTTTTGATAAAGTAGATTTGGGTGCGGGGGGTAAAATCTCTAGTCGAAAAGACGAGAGATTTACACAATATGAAAAAAAGTTTGAGACAGATGATTTTCATGTAGTTTTCAGGGCAGAATCTTTTTTTAGGCACGATAGAGGATATTATGAAAAAAGAGAAACAACAGCTGAAAATTATTATATTATCAATTATGAGTTGGTTGCTGTCAATGTCGCAGGCGCTGATTTAAGTAATGAGATTAGAAGTTTTATTTCTGATTTAAAAAGTTTAATTGCAAATAATGGTGGAAGTGATGAAGAATACGAGGATGTAAGAAAGAGTTGGAATCAAATCAACCAAAAAGTGCGGGAAGTGAGGAGTGAGGACAATTGTGTTGAACTTATGGAAAGTATTGGTATGGAAGAAAATGAAAAAGCGTATCCTTCGCAGGAAAGGGAGTTTTATTATTTAGTTGAGGAAAAGATTGAGAAGAACTGCTGGAGTGTATCTAGTTGTGAACGGGTTTGTCCACCTGCAGAAATTTGCAGAGATTGCGTGCCAGGATGTCGAGAGGAGGAATTTTGTGATAAAGTTTGTGGAGATGTTTTTAATAATGAAACTAATTCAACAGAGTCTGTTTGTGAAGATGTTTGTTCAATGCAGGAAGTATGTACTGAATGTGAAGAGGTTTGCAAAGAAGCAGCAGAATGTCGTGCTGAGTGCGAAGATGTAGAATACTGTGAGGAGTTTTCCAGTGAAGAGATTAAAATTAATGCACGTTGTGGGAAAGGAGAGAGTAACTTATGGTTAAATATTCGGGGTGAAGAGTTTGAATATTATAGAGGATTAAATGAAGGTGGTGAATGGAATTGTGAGAATGAAATACAGAGTTTAGTTAATATGAGAAAAGTGTTGCAAGAGGAAGTTAATCAGGAATTTGCAGAATGGTATTTTGAAGAGTATCTAATTGGGGATTACGACAGGATGATTAATGGTGACAAGGGATTTCAATATGTTCTTGAACTTTTAATAAGAAATGAAGAGCAGATTAGTCAGAATCTTCATTGCTCTGAAACAGGGCAGTGGCCAGAGGGTTTTGAGAAAATTGATATTACTTATATAAATAATAATACTCATGTTGAAGTTTGGGAGAAAAATATTCCTGTTGAACAGGACCAGACAACTTATTACACTACTTTGTATAAATATTCATGGGTGCCGAGCAGGGAGTTGTTAAAAGAATTAATTAATTATAAGCTTTCTGAAACAGATACTTTTGGACCTTCTGCTATAGATGTTGCTAGGATTAAATCAGATGCTGGGCAGATGGAGATTGTTAATTCTTTGAGTGAGAAATATGGCGGGAGTTTTGATGTTAGATTAGAACTAAGAGACAAAGAAGATCAGGTTGTTTTAAAGTATTTCCAGGTCAATCCAGATGTTATTGTAAAAATTGTTGATTTTATTGAGGAAAAGCCTGACATTTTTATTGAGATTGAGTATAATGCATTGTATGATTTTATTAGTTATATGTCATATGAAACAGGTGGTGAGAATATTAAAGGACCTTACTGGGTTCGTACGGGGAATGACGGGGGTCCTGGAAATTTCTTTAGTGTTGTCGGAGCTGTTAGGAAAGCATGGAAGGAAGGAGTAACTGTAAAACCTAGATATGCGTTGTTAAAATTATTATTTAATTCAAAAAATATAATTGGATTGATGAGCAGTGGTCAGATTGAATCAGGAGTTTATTCCGAAATGGAAACTGTTAAAATAAGTGGGGAGGTTGTAGAACAAGAATGGTGAAGACAAAACAAACAATGTTGGCACAGTTGATAGCAAGAGCTGTGATTTTTGGTCTGTTTTTATTGGGGCTTTTTATTATTGTTCCTGCTTTGAGATATCTATTTATGTTATTTATAATTGTGAATGTTGTTTTAGGATTTATTAATGGCAAGAGAAATATTCCGATTAATATTATTTTTATTCTGGCAGTTCCTTCATTATTTGTTCCTGTTTTGGAATATCTGACAACAGTTATTTTGGTTGTTCTTACAGGGGTGCATTTGTTGTTGTTTTATCTGTGGTGGAAAGGCGGAGGGGAAGAGGAGAAGGAAGATGATAAGAAAAAGAAGTTTCACATTTCAAGATGGCTAATAGCGGGAGCAATAATAATTGGAGTTGTTTTACTGTTTTTGATATTAATAGCATTTGCTTTTACTAGTTCTTTTGATGTAAGCTCTGGATAATTTTTCTAAGATTTTTTAGTAGGAAGAAATAGAATTAAAACATTTTATCCCTTC
>JAHJRM010000084.1 GCA_018830905.1 Nanobdellota archaeon | reverse complement strand
ATGATGCACTTGGAATGGTGCACGAAATATCGATATAAGATGTTCCGAAAGTTAGAATACCGAAACTTAGTTTCGGCTTGCATCCGACGTGCAGCGTCGCTGCACCAAATTTAATGGGATGGCTAAAATTTCCCTAAAAAACTACTCTACCAAATCATTAACCAACTTGGCCATAATATTCAAGAATTCTTCGGCACGCTGTTGCCAGGCATCAATCTCAACACCTTTCAAATCTTTGACCTCTCCATGGGCAATTTTCTTATGCAAAACTAAGAGGTCTCTATACCAGACAACATATTTCATATCAAGTTTTCCCTGATTAACAAAATTCTCTTTCAAATCAGCAGGAACATGCTCTGGCGAAGCTGGCGAAACGTGGGAAGCAATCAGCGCCGCATGAGCCGAATCAACCATACTCCAAAACAAACCGTCGATAGCATTCAACTCTGCCAATTTGCTTCTAGCAATATGCTGTGGAGCTCTCTGCAAAGCAGAATAAATTGCTTCAGGAGTAGATTTAATCTTACCCTCAATTAACATTGCTTTCAGCGGATTGAAAAACCCTGCAAGGTCAATCATCGCCTCACCATACCTGAGAATATTTATCACAACAGGGTCTCCACGCATCAAATCCTCCCACCACGTACTTAACTTAACAGTGTTTATATGCAAACTATTTTGGTAAGGATTACTCTTTATCAACTTCTCAAGCTCTTCCCTATACCACGCAATCAATTCCTGATCCCACTTAATTGCAACATCATCAATTAGCACAACAATGTCAATATCAGAACCAGCAATGTTTGTCTGTTTAACGGTTGAACCGAACAAAACAATGGACTTTACAATTTTATCAAACTTCCTGTAGACCTTAGTCGCAAAATCCATCGCGATATCCGTCTCTTTTTTAAGCTTAAGCGTAGGAAAGTTCTTTAAATCTTTTTTATGGTCAATAGATTTAGGCTTTGACTTCTTACTCTTCGAAACAGATTTTTTTCTTAGCACACTCTTTTTTGTTTTTTTCTTAGCCATTTTATTCATTAATTGATTTTATGAAAAGCCACAACACTCCTGCAGTTATCCCTACCAACGATGCCACCAAATCGAACGTGCTGAAAAAAGCCGTTCCTATGACCTTCATGAAAATCATAACATAAATCAAGAGATTTACAAAATTGATTATCCAATCTATCATTAAATCTTTTACCATTCATCATATTAATCCCACATTTTTTATTATTGCTAAAATTAACAAGACAATTGCAAGCACTCCTAAAGCAAGTGTCACCTTCTTAAAAATTTCCAACATAACGCTTTTCTTTTTAGCCATTTTATTTCCTTATCATTGGAGAAAGGACTCTCAGCGAATCCATTTACACTACCCCTAAACCTCTCAATGCTAAAGCCAATATGATTATCACGCCAATTATCCAAAGTATAGTCTCTTTATACTTCTTCCAAAAATTTTCTTTCTTCGCCATCTTTTATATACTCTAAAATATATTATTGAATATAGTTTTTAATTCTTTTTATTATTCCATAGGGCGACCAGACATTCTATTTCCTTTAGATTCTTGTACATTTCCTCCAAGTTCTTTTGGCAACCTGGAAAATCCAGTACCGAAAGTTTCATAGTTAGTCTGGGGCAACCAAGCACCATCCAATCCGGACATATAACCCTGATAAAGCCCTCCTGCCTGATTCCAATAAGGCGCCATGTCCATTTGGTAAACCGGAGAACCAACTCCCTCAAGACTCTCTTGGAATGGAGAATTCTTCATGTGCTGCCACCAGTGCGCAGCCTCTATAACTTTTTTCGCTTCAAATCCCTTTTTCCCAAGCTTTTCCATCATCTCTTTCAACGGAACATTTCCCATCCCCATCGGCAATTCTGTATGCTCCATCCCAAAATTATCCGAAAGATGAACATGTTTAACATATGGTGCGACCTTCTCTGTTTCTTTAACAATTTCCTCGGAAGAATAACCTTGACCTCTTAACATATTAATATGCCCAACATCCCACGTCGCACCAATCAACTTCTCTGCCTGCTTTCTTGCCACATCTTCCGACATCTCAAGGCCCCCCTCTTTTTTAGACTTCATAGCATTCACAATAAAAGAATCTCTCGACGCGACAACAATATTTTTTATATCCTCTCCAGTGCTCAAACCCCCTCCAGCAGGAGGATTCTCAATAACCATCATCGGAACATGTTCTCCTTTAAATTTCTTATACGCTTCAAACGCAGCACTTCCGTAAGTCTTTCCCGATTTCTCTACGGCAAACTCCTCCACCGGAACATAAATTTTTGGAACAGTCTGTTTCAATCCATGAAGAAGTTCATTCATAGCTTGCGACTGAATAAATGGATCATTATTTCCCTCAATCTGTTTCTTAAAATTCTCGGAGAACCCTTCTAAAATTTGCTTCTGACTATCATCGGTGGAAAATTCATACGCTTTACTAAAAAGTGAATTAATCTGTTTGTGGACATCTTTAAGATAAGCGTTAGCATTTTTGTAATGCCTCCAAGCATTCGCCTGCTCTGGTGAGACGATACCTCTCTCCTTCAATTTACCAGAATCTAAATCCTCCACTAACTGTTGTATCAAAGGTCTGTTCTTCTCAAGAATTTCATCAGCTCTTTCTTTGTTGAATATTAACTGCGATGTAGAATTATCCCATTCTGACGAGTTTGCAAGCCTCAATTTATCTTCAGGAGTCAATATCTCCCCCGTCTTTAAATTTTCAGATTCGGGATGGTATTGCACATCGGGCTCTAACGGAATCATCTTTCCAGTCTCCCTGTTGACTGCAATCATTTTCCGATATATTGTATCTATTCCTTCTTTCTTAGATTTCTCTTTTTCTGAAGGAGGTAAAAACTGCGAACCAGGAATTCCTGCAGAAGAATGGAATGTAACAGGGATGTTTCCATCAGGATTTAAATCCCTACTTCTAATAAGTGCGTGAGCAATCTTTCTTTCAGCAATCTCTCTTTCAGACTCACTAAAACCCTGTTGCGTCACACCAGAAGCCTCGATTAATGGACCGTGCATAGAAACATCAATTCCAGTCAACTTAGAAAGTCGTCTAACCTCTTTCAATTGCTTGTCAGGTATAGCATCAAGAATCTCCGGCTGTATCGCGGTTATTTCAATATTCTTCAAACCTCCAGAAAGTTTTGACGAAACCTCTTGCAAAATATTTGCGGTCCGGGGATCAGTTGTCATACTAAGGTCACCTGCCCTGATATAATTATTACTTGTCCAATCTGCCGGCGGACTCAAACTCGAATAACCTCCCTGATAAATTTCAGAGATTTTATAATCACCTTCTTTGCCCATAACAAAAAAAGGCAAATCTTATTTATATAGTTTACCTCAGAAAAAATATGTTATCTATCGCTCACTGCGTTCGCGATTTGTTACTCCGTGCCAAATTCTATCAAAGCGCTCCGTCAATATTAAAAAAATCAACAATAAGTTAACATGAACCTATCCTGTTTTACTTGGTTAATTGCGAGCGAGCGACTTCGTGGTAGGCAGTAGCTTAAATAAATAAGCCGTGCGAAGTTGGGAGTAGTTAGCGAGCTTTGTTTCATCGTCCCTAAAACCACTTCCCTAAATTCGTCTGAGTTTTCATCTTTTCAAGAACCATACTTTTCTTAAGAATCTTCGACGAGTCAAAACCAAATTTTATCATTCCAATCTTTTTCGCGCTCTCCGTCAAATCATTCATATCTGCAAAATTAAGCTTCCTCCTTTCGAGCGCTTTTCTCACAGATTCTCGCACAACCCAAACTCCTAGCGCAGCCCAGTAACTTGGAAGCTCGATTCTTATCGCAATCACCGCCGCCTGTCTCTTTATCTTCTCTAAGTGTTCCAGTATCGGCAGACGCGAAGCATAATACCCTCCTGCAGTGTTCGAAGCGTAATCTTTCCTTCCCTCAAATCCCTCATAATCTGTAGAGGCCTTAATCTCCTTTCCAGGATTCCACGAGCTTCCTGGAAGGTACAACTCAAACAACTCATAACTCCAAACATTTGGGAAGAGCATTATCAAATAGCAGTTTCCCATAAATTCTCCAAAAAATAATTCATAATCTTCAATCCATTTGTACCCCCGAACTCTTTCAAGAATATTCTTACCAATAATATCGTCCGTAGCAGTAATACTCCATCTCGTCGGCACTAACTTCTTATCTTTCTTCATTCCCAACGCACCGATGCTAAGAATTTTACTCAGGGTGTACTCATTGAAATTATTCTTATAGAGATAATTTATACCTTCAACAGCTTTCAAATCGTCATTAACAATTTTATCCACCTTCCTAGCTACTTTTACATTTCCAACAATCCTTGCTTTCTTCATCTCTGCCCTCATTCCTTGCGGAGCAAGAACTTTATCCTTTCCCATTCCTGAGCTTATTTTCTTGTTCAACTCAATCTCAATGTCTACAGGGTTAGAAGCAAGCGCAATCTCTTTCGCAAGTCCCAAAAACTTATTACTATTCTGCCGAACGTCCGTAGCTTTAGATTTAAATCTAGAATTAAGAAGACTATTTCTAAGATCAAGAACATCTCTTATTCCAAAATCACTCTTCGCCCAGTATTTCGCATTGTCATACACCCAAGCATTTTCATCCTTCTCGAGAGGACTAAGAATACCAACATTCATCGTAGGATATCTCAGTTTAGAACCAATGAAAACGCTCGGCGGAGAGTTTGAATCAATCTCAGAAATCTTACTCAAATCCTTATACTTAAAATTAGTCTCAGCTATTTTCCTAATTACTTCAAACTTGATATCTGACATAAAAAACTAACGGGAAATATCTTTATATTATTTGAGAATTACTGGAGAGTCGTGCTGATTTTTCAAAAGTTTAAGATGTAATCCGACTATAGATTAACAAAAACTCGTATGATTTTACTTAGTTAATAGTTTTCTCAATTCCCAATCAAATCCACCTGCACATAACACGAACCCTGCCTGATTTTACTAAATTAATTGCGAGGCAAAGCCGAGCTCCCCTTCCCGTTCTTAACTAAATCCATCCTCTCCTAAAAATCCCCTCATTCCGAATCTCAAAACTTATCTCGCTTACCGGAAGGCTCCTGTGCTTAAGGAGTATCGCCTTTCTCTTGCCACCATCGTTCTTCAACTCGATAATAGCCTTGCTCCAATATTTGAATAAATCTCCCCCAACAATGTTCGCTTCCGGTTTAACGCCTTTTCTCCATTCCTCTTCAGAAAGAAAACCTGCGTAAACTTGGTTAGTGATAATTATCGGAATATTTTGTTTCCTCGATATCTCTGATAGAACCCGCATCTGCTTAGCAACCTCCCTGTTGACTTTCTTAACCTTCTCATCATCTTTTGCCTGTGCGGCATCACCCAACTCTAATCTGTATAACATGGCCATTCCGTCGACAACAATAAGCCCCACACTCTCTTTCTTTACCTGTTCCAAAAGATTGTCAAATACCTTTTTCTGTTCATCAAAATTCGTCGGGTTCAAAATGAGGATATTTTCAAGAATGTCTCTGTAGTTCTCTCCAACAATCTGTCTAACCCTGTCTGTAGAAAATCCCCCTTCCGTATCAATGAATACAATCTTCTTTCCCTTCTTAGCCAGGCTACACGCAGCCAGAAACACAAAATTAGTTTTTCCACTCGCAGGAGGACCCGCAATCATGGTTATAATCCCTCCTTCGTACCCTCCATACAACCACTTATTCAAATCATAACTCCCTGTAGAAATCCTGTTCCGAACCATGTTTTAAAAACACATCGACGATTAATAAGGATTAT
>JAHJRM010000083.1 GCA_018830905.1 Nanobdellota archaeon | reverse complement strand
TATTTTGGGAAGGAAGAATTGATTTATCCTGAAGAGAGTAAAGATATTATAGTTGATGCTATAGAGGTTGATGAAGTAATAAGTGAGGCGTCTGTTCCTCATGCAGTAGTGGAAGCTCATTATGAAAATAATTTATGGGGATGCAATACTTATGGAAACTCTGATTTTTCAACTTGTAAAAATGAAGTTATTAAAATTCACAATGGAGATGAAGTGAGGTTTGATGGAAGTGGGAGTAGTTTTGAGGGGTTTCCTATCCTTGAATCAGATATGAGTTGGTATAGAATTTACAATGAAGATGATGTTTCAGAATTAAGAAGATTGATAGAAAGTGAAGCAAATTCTTTGATTCTCAGAAATTTCTTTGATAATATCCAGTTGAAAAATGGAGGGATAAATATTAATTTGAATGAAGGGGTGGATGTTTTGATAGGGAGAAAGAGTATAAATATTAAATTTAAGTTTTCAAGTCCATTTGGTTTTGATTCAAATACCAAGGAGACGCAGTATGTGGCTCTTGAGGTAAAAGATATATTTGGAGATTATTCTGGTTATTATATTCAAGAAGTTTCTGTTGGTTGTTTTGATAATTCAAGAAGTTGTGATGCCAATGATGTTGTTGCAGGGATTTCTAGGGGGGATGTGGCTGAAACAGTTTTGTCAAGTGCAGAGATTACAGAATTGACATTCAAGACTTGCAACACAGATGCAGATTGTAATAGATGGATGTGTAGTTTAGGAAGTTGTGTTCCAAGAAATTATGAAGATTTAGCTTGCAAGCTTAGTTCTGGTCGAGGGGAAAGTGTAAGTTACAACGGGAAAACTTACAATAATCCTTTTTATGGAAATCCATTGTTTAAACAAATTGCTTCTGCTTCGCCAGCAACAGCGTCAGAGTGTGTTGCTGGAGATGTTTCAAAAGTGAAGATTCCTATTTGCACTGAGAATGGTGTTTCTTTTGAAACTAAACCTTGTCCGTCGGGGACTAGCTGTAGTGAAGGGGTTTGTGTTGAATCAGAGTGTATAGACGATTATTCTTCAAAAACAAAAGACGATTGTTGGAATGCTAAAGGGCTTTGTGTTGATGGTAGTGGGTGTGTTGATTTTGAGGACATGGGCTGGCCAGATGAAGTTTTGATTAATGTTTTGGAGTTGAAGACAAGTTCTGAGGTAAATGTAAGAAGAAATGCAATATATGCAATATATGCTCTAAGAAAAATAGGCTCTGAGTATGCTGTTCCTGTTTTGATTAAAGTATTAGAAACAGATTCTGATGCAAATGTAAAAAGGGAAACAATATATGCTTTGGGAAAAATTGGTTCTGAAGATGCTGTTCCTGTTCTGGCTAGAGTTCTTGAGACTGATACAGATTCGTTTGTAAGAAAAAAGGTAGTAAATGCCTTGGGAGAAATAGGCTCGGAATCTGTAATTCCTATATTAGAAAATACATTAAGAAATGACCCAGATCAATATGTAAGAATTGGTGCAGCAGAATCCTTAGAAAAAATATATCTAAAATATTCAACATCAGATTCAGCTAAGGGCGAAATTAAGCAGGCATTTATAAGAACGTTAGAAATAAGAACACTTGAAGATTACCATGACGGAACTGCAGAGAAAACCTTAGTAATGATATTAAAAAAGATAGGTTCTGAGGAAATATTACAAATCTTAGAAAGATTGGGATATCTCCAGGGAGGAGAAATTTCTAGTTTTAGAATAAGTGAAAAAGCAAAATCTATTTACAATGGTGGAAGCCCCTCAACACGTTATTATGAATTGAAAGCTAATTATAAAATGATGACTGGAGCGAATCCCATAGGTATTATAGGAGATTTAGCAAATTATCCTGATTTTGTTAATGGGTTAGTCACTGCAAGCGAAGCTACAGGGTTATCTCCAGAATTTATTGCATCCTCAATTGAACAGGAAGGTTTAGCAAGACTTTTGAAAACAACGTCTTTTTTAAATGATTATCCTGTAAATACCTTTTCTGATATAGGGATGGATACTTTTGTGGATGATCTCCCCTTAATCCAAAGTAAATACGGTTTGTTGAATCATATAGATTACGAAAGTTTAAAGGATAAATCAAGAGTCGGCAATGAGGTTGGATTACAGGTAGTGGTTGCAGATATTAACTTAAAAGATGCGGTTTTAGGAATAGCTGGAATGCTTGCATTAAGAAGAGACCGACTTGTACAAGATATGCAAGAGTACAATGTCAATTTAAATGAATTCGAACAAGAGTGGTATATCTACTTATATTATAATCTAGGAGCCAGCTATGGAAAAGAAGGTGGAACAAAGGGAGGTCAATGGTATCTAAGAAATAGGAGAAGCCAAGAAGTTTATATCCAATCAAATAGGGATTTAGACAAAGAATTTGGAGAAACAGGCAATAGTAATTTCCATTTCAATGCAGGAAGGGTTGCGGGTGGTTCTTCATTGATAAAAGATTTAGGAATATTTGAAGAAGACTTATTAGCATCTTTCTAAAAAAGTTTATAATATATCCTTTTTAATTTTTAATATGGATAGAAGGAATTTTTTAAGATTGAGTGCATTAAGTTTGCCCTAGCCAGTAAAGACCTTGGAAGCCTTAACTAGTTTTAATTATCACAATATTTCTCATCCAAAAATTGAATAGAGAGAACTCTCAGAAGGATTATTCTTCTCAAGAACACCTGTTTTTAGAGAAAGAGAATTAGTGGATATAATTACATCTACAAGAATAAATCCAGAGGATAACAAAATCAGAATCTTTAATAGCTATGATGAAGAACATAACGATTATTCCCCTTGGAAAATAGAAAATTGGCAAAGATTAACAGGTTCTACAGTATTAGTAAATTCGGCCCAGTACCTCGGAAAACCGACCTATGGCAGGCCTTGTGCATTAGTCATTGCCGATGGTAAAAGAATAGGTCCACGAAGTAATAGTGCAGTCAGAGGAATGTTAGTTGCAGAACCCATAGATGTTTCATTACCTTGCACAGATTTATTAGATTTTAGATATGATGAATTTGACGAAGAAACTACTAATTATACCCAGGAAGTTCAACATTGGCCAATTCTGTTAAATAGAGAGAGAAAAATAACCTGGTCAAAGAAACGGACTGGCAGGTGAATAGAACGGTGGTGGCAAAAGATTATGAGGGTAATATAATCTTTTTCACAACAGAAGGAGGTTTTTTTACATTATTTAATTTTGGACGATTTTTGAGAGATGAGGGTAAAGAATATGATATCCATACAGCAATGAATTCTGATGGAGGATATGAGACCCAGATGTGCGTAAGAACACCGAATTTTACATGTACTACTTATGGTCAATTTGAAACTTATGGCCCCAATAGAAATGTCTCAATAAAAAATGCAAGAATCCCCATTCCCGGCGTAATTGGTGTTTTTCCAAGAGAATGATTATTAAATAAGATTTAGGTCTAACAACAAAACCCTACAAAACAATCTCAAAATCACCGAGTTCTTTCTTGATTAGTTCAAATACTTTTGAATTGATTTCAATATTCTTCTTGTCCTTTTGCTGTTCCATACAAGTTGAAACTTCTTTCATATTAGAATCTTCAATCTTATTGGTTATCTTTTTTATGATGCTCCCAAGGAAGAGGAAGTTTTCTCCGTTGCAGTTCAAAAATTCTGCAGATGCTGGTTCTCCTGTTTTGTGGTCTTTATACCTCAATCCCATTCTCCCTTTTTCCGCATTGGCAAGGTCTGTCCTTTGTGAATAATCTACTAAATCGCTTATCAACATTGCAGCATTTTTTCTTGTTTCGTGAATCTTGTGTGATTCTAATTTTCCTTTTTTAAATTCAGATCTTGATTTGATAACTTCATCAAGAATTCTTCGGTCGTGTTGTGTAAATTTACCAGCTTTTACCAGTTTATCAAATTCAGATACTGATGATATTTGTGATTTTTTCCCTGTGATTGCTGAAAGCAAATCAAAGACATCTTTGTAAAACTGTTCAACAGTTTTCTCTTGTATTCTCTTTTCTATTTGTTCCCTTAATTCTTTTAATCTCTTTAGATAGTCATCAGTACCCTGGATTAACTTGTCCAGCTCTGCACCTTTTATTTCTTTTAATTTCTCGTGCTCGTATTCTTTGTAAAGGCCGACGATTTTTTCTAGAATCTGAATATATTTTGGTTCAAGCATTTTTTCTTTATCTACGAATATTTTTTTCATTTCACTAAGAGTTTGTTTTGGCGTTGGAGGTGGGAGACCGTAGAGCATAAGAAGTGCCTGGCTTGGAGTTAGAACGCCCCAGTATATATCGTGGACGAGAATATCTACAAGAGTTGCTTTTGCCCTCTTGATTGTTTTGTCCCCCATAGACATGAACATGTCAATTGCTTCAGGACTTGGTTTCAAACGCCCCATTTTAAGGAGAGCTTTCCAAGGAAGGAAGGTTCCCTTATCGTAAAGAGGAACTCCGTCTCGAATAAATGTGAACATAACTGGGTGAGCGTCCTTAACAGATTCCCAGAAATC
>JAHJRM010000082.1 GCA_018830905.1 Nanobdellota archaeon | reverse complement strand
GCTCGCTACGCTCGCAAATTTGTCTGAGAAACAATAAAAAACAAACGCAGATTTATGATTATTACTTTTGAATATCGAGCGACTTCTGAGCGAGACAAATTAAGCAGGAATTGCTTGTTAAACAAATCTCTGTTTCTACCAAACTTTATAAAACTCTTGTTTCCTTTATTCATGATGCCTAGAAAACAGAAAAAGTCTAAAGAAGAGCGATTAGCCGAGGGTTTTTTCCCGGTTGATTCGGGGGATTTGAAAAATGCTATTGAGAAATCACATAAAACTATTGACCCGCGTTTTTTGGATGATGTTGTTGAGGATAAGCCTAAGAAGACTAGGAAGAAAGTTATTGTGCGTAAGACTAGGAAGAGGGCTGTTTCTAAATCAAAAACAAAAAGGGGTAGTAAGGCAGGGGTTGAATTTGAGGCGCCGAAAGTTAAATTGAAGGATGGTGGTTATGAGTTGATTATTACTGAGAAGCCGCAAGCGGCGTTGAAAATTTCTTCTGCTTTGGGAAAATCTGTTAAGAGAGCTGTGTCTAATGTTCCTTATTATGAAGTTGACAGGAAGGGGAACAAGATTATTGTTGCTTGTGCGGTGGGACATCTTTTTACCCTAGCACAGAAAACTCCAAATCCTGGGAAATATAAGCCGTCTTTTGAACTTGCGTGGGTTCCTAATTATTTCGTTAGGAATAATGATTTTAGTAAGAAGTATTATGATGTTTTGACTAAGCTTGTTGAAGGTGCAGGGACGATTACCGTGGCGACGGATTATGATAATGAGGGAGAGGTTATTGGGTGGAACATTGTGCGGTTTGTTGCGGGGCAGAACGATGCTTCTAGGATGAGATTCTCCACTCTGACGGATAAGGAGTTGAATGAGTCTTATGATTCTAAGTCTGATAATATTAATTGGGGGCAGGCTTTTGCTGGAGAGACGAGACACTATCTTGATTGGATTTATGGAATTAATCTTTCGAGAGCTTTGATGGAAGCGATAAAATCTACGGGCAAGTTTAGGATAATGTCTATTGGTCGTGTGCAGGGTCCGGCCTTGAATCTTGTTGTTGAGAGGGAGAGGAAGATACAATCGTTTAAACCGGAGCCGTACTGGCAGGTTTTTATTAATGTTGAGAGTGAAGAAGGGGAAAGTGTCCCGCCCACCCAACCCAAAGCACCGAGACAGCCCGATAAGAAGGGGCAACAGGTTGAGCTAGTTCATCCTAAAAATATTTTTGATAAGAAAGAGCTTGAGAAATTTGAAGGGATTTTTGGGAAGACAGGTATTGCAAAGACTGAAAAGAAAGAGCAGAGTCTTCCGCCGAATGTTCCTTTTAATTTGACGACTTTACAGATGGAGGCGTATAGGCTTTTTGGGATAACGCCGGTTAGAACTTTAGCCGCGGCGCAGAGTTTGTATCTTGCAGGTTTGATTTCTTATCCAAGAACCTCTAGCCAGAAACTTCCTTTGTCTATTAATTATGGTGAGATTCTTAGTACTCTTTCTAAAAATTATAATGTAGGAAATTTGATAACTAAGAAGAAGCCTATTGAAGGGAAGAAGTCGGATCCGGCGCACCCTTCGATATATCCAACTGGAGAGCATGGTGCTGATACAATGAATGATAACGAGAGAAAGATTTATGATTTGATTGTTAAAAGATTTCTTTGTTTGTTTATGGACGATGCGATTGTTGAGAACAAGAAGATAACTGTTGATGTTGATTCTCTGATTTTTAATAAGAAGGGGTCTTCGATTAAGAAGGCCTCTTGGTTAAGTGTTTATCCGGGTCGTGTGAAAGAGGAGAGTATTCCTGATTTGGAAGGGGAAGTTTCTGTTATTGATTCTAGGACTGAAAGTAAGATGACGCAGCCACCGAAGAGGTATTCTCCCGCTTCGATAATTTCTGAGTTGGAGAAGAGGAATCTTGGGACGAAGGCGACGCGGTCGAATATTGTTGAGACTCTTTATGATAGGGGTTATATTCAGGACCAGAGTATAAAAGCGACGGCGTTGGGAATGTCTTTAATTGAGACTCTCGATAAACACTCTCCGATTATAATTGACGAGGGGTTGACACGTGATTTTGAAACTGAAATGGAGAGAATGCAGGAATTGGATAAGGGTTATCTTGAGAAAGAGGGAGAGGTTCTGAAGAAAGCGGAGGGAACTATAACGAGTATCCTTAGTCAGTTTGGTAAGGGTGAGAAGGAAATTGGTAATGAGCTTTTGAAAGCTAATGTAGAAATGAGAGAGCAACAGAAGGAGGCCAACAGATTGAATATTTGTCCGTTGTGCAAGAAGGGCAGTTTGGGAATTACGTATTCAAAGAAGACGAGGAGGTATTTTGTTGCGTGCGATGCTTATCCTAATTGCAAGAATACTTTTTCTCTGCCGCCGAACGGGATGATTAAGAAATCGGAGAAGGTTTGTGATGATTGTGGTTTCCCTAAGTTGATGCGTTTGTCTAAGGGGAAACGTCCTTGGGAGTTTTGTTTTAATCCAGAGTGTCCTGAGAATAAGAAGCGGATTGAAGAGTATAGGAAGAGGAAGGCGGAGGGGGAAGAGAAGAGTTAGTGCTCGGGCGTTGCCTCGCGATTGATTGTTACGAATAGGTCTTCGGACACGATTCCTCGCTAACTGGAAAAGAGATAAGCTAGTAAAATCATAGGGGGAGGTGTTTATCTAATTCTCTTGTGATTAAATAATTCAGGGGGGATTTGTGTTTATTTGCGAGCGTAGCGAGCAAGTAACTCTTTGTTTGATAAATCAAAAGATTCATACTTTCTAAACAAGATTTAGAAACGACAGATATACCCTCCCTTGAACAAAAGTGTTACCATTTTAAAATTAAAAAAGGTAAAGATTT
>JAHJRM010000014.1 GCA_018830905.1 Nanobdellota archaeon | reverse complement strand
TTTTCCTAACGAAAATCATGTGACTTCCCCTTGTCCTAATATGTGCATAACCAAGTTTAGAAAGAACCTTAGCAATTTCTTTACCGGATAATACTGGAAGTTTTGCCATTTTTCTTCACCTCAATTATAGAGAAAGTCGGCAGATTCTTCCTTGTATCATCAAGCTCTTCAAAAATCTCAGGCATCTCTTCAAGATAAAGTTCAACAGATTCTTTAATCATTCCCATTGCCTCTTCTATCGTCGCACCCTGACTAACAACACCCAAACTAGGACATTGTGAAACATAAACATCTTCTCCATTACTTAATTTTTCTTTATTAATAACGATATCCAAAAAGTATTTCTTATCTTCCATACTTTCTTTAGAACTAAGGAATATTTAAATTTACTGATTCTCACTCAAGCCCTTTCTGCGATTTATTTAGACATCGTCGCAAGGCCCTATTGGTTTTCTGATAGGCCTTTCCTCTGCCTTATTCTCTTAATAAGTTCTGCCTGTATATTTGCAGGAACCTTCTCGAACAATTGATCAGTAAGCGAGCTTATTCCCCTTCCTTCCGTCGCAGAACGCAAATCATTACTCCATCCAATCATCTCTGCAACAGGAAGCTTAGCTTTTATCTCAGCCTGCGAACCTTCCTGGTTAACCTCAAGCATCTGACCCCTCTTACCATTAACCAACTTGGTGACCTGCCCTAAAAATTGGTCTGGCATTTCAATAAGATGAATCTGCAAAGGCTCAAGAAGATTAGGATCTGCACTTTTCATAGCTTCAGTAATTCCTTCTCTAACAGCAGGATAAACCTGCGCAGGCCCACGGTGAATCGCGTCCTCGTGAAGTTTAGTATCAACAAGAGACATCTTAACTTTCATACAAGGCTCTCTAGCAAGAGGACCCTGATCGACAACCATTTCAAAAGCATCAAGAATCATTTCAATTACTTCACCAATATGAACCTCTCCTTTTGTCTCATCTAAAAAGATATTACCTTTGTAAACATTTCGAATATTTCTAATGTCATCTCCAGACCATCCAATGGTTGAAAGAATACCTGCAATATTATCACTCTTTTTCTTCACCCTACCTTCTGGCAAATCGCCACTCTTGTACGCGTTAAAAACATCTTCAGACAAAGGCTCAACTTTGATAAAGAAACTATTGTGTTTATTTGGACTCCTACCCTCAGCAGGTTTTGATTCTTTAGAAACAGTCTCTCTATAAACTATGATAGGAGGTGACGTCCTAACATCCAGCCCTTTCTCTGTCCTAATTCTATTCTCTATAATCTCCAAATGAAGTTCTCCCATTCCAGAAATCAAGCTCTCACCAGTCTGCTCATTAATTTCAATCCTTATGGAAGGATCCTCTTTCCTAACCTGCTTAAGAACCTCAACAAGCTTTGGAAGATCAGCAGCTTTAGTAGCTTCAATAGATTTTGTAACAACAGGCTCGAACAAATGCTTAATCGCCTCAAGGGGCTCCATTTCTTTTCCAGAAACAGTCTCTCCAACGAAAACATCTTTCAAACCAACAATACCCACAATGTTTCCCGCACTAACATCTTCAACAACAAGTCTCTGCGCACCTCTGTAAACCGAAACCTGTTGAATTCTCGTGTGCCTCTTAGCAAGATTCATATAAATATCATCACCTTGTTTGATAGTCCCAGAAAATAACCTACCAGCAGCAATCTCTCCAGCATGTTTATCAACGACAATTTTTATTGGAACAAAAACAGGGTCTCCTTTTGGATCGCAGTTCATTAAAGACTTACCAATTTCAGAATTGATATCTCCGTGCCAAATCTTTGGAATCCTGTACTTTTGTGCATCAACAGGATTTGGATGAATCGCAACACTCATATTAAGAACAACCTCATGTAAAGGAGCCTTCTTGGAAAGTGTTTTCACTTTTGTCAAAATTTCTGAATCATCTCCTTGGTAAGCATCAATAACATCTTTGAAAGTTATTTTATGCTTCTCCATATACGGAAAACTCAAAGCCCAATTATTAAAAGCAGAACCGAAAGCAACGCTCCCTTCTCCAACACCAACTTTCCATTTTTCCTTGTAACCTTCAGGAGCAATGTTCTCTATCAACTCATTAACATGGTCAATTATCTTAATAAATTTCTTCTGCATCTCTTCAGGCGTTAACTTAACCTCCTTAATCAACCTGTCAACCTTGTTTATGAAGAGAACGGGTCTAACAAGTTCCTTCAATGCCTGCCTAACAACAGTCTCCGTCTGGGGCATAACTCCTTCAACAGCACACGCAAGGATAACACATCCGTCAACAGCCCTCATAGCCCTCGTAACATCTCCACCAAAATCAACATGACCAGGAGTATCAATAAGATTAATCAAATACTCTTGACCCCCCAAAGTGTGAACCATACTAACAGAAGCAGAGTCAATTGTAATTCCCCTCGTTGCTTCATCTTCGTGAAAATCAAGAACACATTGTTTACCAGCCAAAGCCTCCGACAACATTCCAGCACCAGCAAGAAGATTATCCGAAAAAGTCGTTTTACCATGATCAATATGTGCAGCAATCGCTATATTCCTAATTTGTGATTGCTTGTGCATAAGCTCTTCAATCTTTTTCGTCTTATCGTCTGCCATGATTTATTTTCACTCAATCAAAAGAAGTGAACAATAGAGATTACAAAAATCAGTTTATAAATTTTCTTATGCAGTTTAAATAAAAAATTCTTCTTGATTAAAATGGTTCCTCCAAGAATAACATGAACTCCTATGATTTTACCGCGTTAATTGCGAG
>JAHJRM010000013.1 GCA_018830905.1 Nanobdellota archaeon | reverse complement strand
CTCACCGACTTCGTCGGACGCTCGTGAGGATACACTTCGCGTAATGAGTCTTACAGACTCACCGACTTCGTCGGACGCTCGTGAGGATACACTTCGCGTAATGAGGCTGCACGGTCGTATGAAACCAAGGTTTCCTAACAAGTCACCTTCCTTTTATTACGTGCAAATATAAATGAGGCTGCACGGATTTGAACCGTGGACCCCTGCCTTTCCGATAATCTCTCTTTCTTCGGGGGTGACTTGTTAGGGGGCGGAGCCCCATACAATTATCAGAGCAGTGCTCTAGACCTGGCTGAGCTACAGCCTCATGTAGAGATGTAGCGTTTAATCGGTTTAAAAACTTTCAAACCGGAAAGTGCGCGAGAACCGAACATTCAGTGTTTCGCGACGCGTATGCGTAATCGCACTTCGTGTTCTCGCTGAGCTACAGCCTCATACTTTTGGACAGTTCTAATTCATTTATAAGTTTTATGAGTGGGGAGAAAATATCTTATTCTTGTGTATCTAATTCTAGGGTAAACTTCTTGTTTGAGAAATCGTAATCTCTTATGGGTAAGCTGATTGGAATTATTTTGTGGAAGACGAAATCCTTTGCAAGAGCTTTTAGTTCTATACTGTTTTCTAATTGAATCATTGAGATGTCTTCGATAGACTTTACACCAGGAAGATTTATTTCGTACACTAATTTGTCTGAAAATCTTCTTAAGTCTGTTTTTGGGGCTTTTTTAGGTAGGCCGAGAAATTTTTTGTGGCTTGCGGTGGGGAGTTCTATTATTTCAGTTTCTTCTTCTATTTCTTTGTCCTTATTTGGCGGAGTTAATCTTATTTCGGGGGCTCTTTTACTTGAAGTGTATATGCTTATTCCAAGACCCCTATTTTTCACTCTTGATTGGTTCAGATTGGGATTATTTTTTCTTTCTAAATCTTCCATCTGTTTGTCCAGACTCTTTAGAAGAGTGTTAATTATGGTATTCATTCCTCTTGGGAAGCTTATTCCCTCAAAAGGTTCTATGTCATTTTTTCCTAAAAGCCCGAATTCTCCAGACTGGCTTTTCAATGGGACCTTGCAGTATGGACAGAAATTATAGTCATTGCTTATTTTGCTATTGCAATTGTGGCATTTATTTTTCTTAAACATGTTTATTAAAATAGGTTTTTTCTTTAAATAGTTTTCGAGACAATTGTTTGTTTTAAAGAATTATTCTTGATTGATATATTCTCGAGTTAGACTCGCTATCGCTCGCGATTGGTTGGTTCCAAACTGGCTCTGCCAAGTTTTTCGCTATACAAAATTAATGCTATAAAATCTGTAAATTAATTGTGAATTTTTATTATTTTTTAGATTTATTGATGAGCGAAGCGAATGTATTTGAAGAGCCGAAGGTGATGGTGTTTTGTTTGATGAGTAGAGTGATATTAAAATTCCCTTTATTGAGATTGAGACAATTATCTTTATTCTAGAACTCTTCCACCGATGGATCTTATCTCGTGAATTTCTTCAAGGATTGTTGGCTTTACTTCTTTGAATATCATGTGGTCTAGCGCTTTTCTTCCGTGAGATCTTTTTACTTTCCTGATTTCTTTTATTTTGGATAATCCAAATAAGACTACTAGGATTCTTGCAATTGCACTTATTGTGAATATTATGAAAATTGGTTCGATTAGATCTGTTTTTATTACTTTTATGAGGATTGCACCGAATCCTGCTCCTAGGAAGGCCCCCATACCATACATCATGTTGTAATATGAGACTGCAATACCTCTCTTTTGTGGTGAGACATTATCGTAGATGAAGTTTCCTGAAGAGAGGCCGAACCCTGCCCAAGTAATTCCACTAATTATTGATGGGACTGCAATTAGATAGATTGGTGAAGGAGAGAGAATCCAGAGTATTGGAAGAATTGCTATAGGAATTGCGGTTATTTTTAGAACTACATAGTTTCCGAATTGGTCTGCGATTTTTCCCCAGACTTCCATGAAGAGTAATGAGAGGGCCGCTCCTGCTAATATTATTATCATATATGTTTTGTAATCAAATCCAAGATTTCTAAGAAGGTATACTGCTAGCAATGGCGAGGAGATGGAGCTTGCGAAGGAGAAGAATGCACGGAATATAGAGAATTTACCAAAGTTTGTTTTAGGAGCTCTTGTGATAAATTCATAAAAGCTGAAGCAATCTTCTTTTTTTACTCTTACTCTTGGCTCGTACTGTTTTCTTATGATTCTCAGGGTTGTTATTCTTGCGATGAAGGCGAGTGCGAAGAGGGTCATGAATCCGAAGATAGTCCAGTTTTTGCTCTTGAAATAGTCGAGGAAGAATGATGCTGCTAGTGCAAGAGTGATTGAGGTGAATCCGATTATGAGATTTCTTTTTGAAAACCAGAGTCCTCTTTTATCCTCGTCGACAATATCTCCCATCCAAGAAAACCATGCAGGGCCACCGATGTTTGCAAGAATAACATAAAGGGCGTAGATTAGTAAGAGGAAGAGTGGAAGAGTGCTCACGAGGATTCCTTTATAGAAGAGGAAAGTGAGGATAATCATTGGGAGCCAAATCATTGATTCAAGGAGGACAGATTTTAGAATGATTTCTTTTCGAGAGTGTTTTCCGATTAGTTTAGAGCTGAACACTTGGGTTATCGGACCGAGGAGACCAGAGATTGCACTGAACATTGCAACGACGGAGTTGCTAGAATTAATTGCTATTGCAAATGGGGAAATGTAATAATCTCCGAAGGAGCCTTTTGCGGACGCAAAGATACCTTCTTTTATGCTGAGTCTTCTTGCCTTATGTCTCAGATTCTCGATTCTTTTAGAAACCATTTTCACCTCGTGGGGGGAAGGGAAGGGGTGTTAATAAGTTTTTTTGTTTGAATAGAGGCTCGCTGGCGCTCGTTCGTATGGGAGACTCCTGACAAGTCACTCCCTTTAATTCAGGCTCGCTACGCTCGCAAATAAACAAAAAACGAATAATATCAAACAAAAACAATTTATGATTTTACCCCATTAATTTGGGCTGGGCGGGAAGAATTTGAAATAATTCAGTTAATTAAAAGTCATCTTCTCAAATTTAATTTTATTGGCTTAACTTTTTCCCCAAGCGAAAATCCTTTAGACGAATCGTGAGCCAACGGCAAGCAGTAACTATTTCTTCCCACTATTCAAAGATACTCACTCGCTTCGCTCGCCAATTAAATCCAAAGAGTAATAATAAACAAATTCACAATTAACTTACTGGTTTTACTACCTTAATTTTATCCTGTGAACAATTAAGCAAAGCTTATTTTGAACAAACCATTCAACCTTAAATCTTCTTAAACAAAATATCGCCCTTCTTAATACTCTTCGCTGAAAACTGTTTTTTAATCTTCTCAGACGCTTCAGGAATAAATGGCCAAAGTAAATCCGCAATTTTCAAAATACTCTCCTTCAACTCGTAAAGAACTTTTTTATCTCCACTCTTCCACGGCTTACTCTCCTGAACATACTCATTACATAAATCAATAAACGCAAAGATTATATTTAGAGCCTTATCAAATTGATAAGTCTGAATCTGTCTATCAACTAATAATCGAATGGGTTCTATGTTACTTCTAAGATTAAAATATTTATCCAACAAGAGACTCTCCGTCCCTTTTTCACTTTTTTTAGTAAGAGTATAAATATTTCCCCGAGGATTGTTTATTAATATTTGTTCTATCTCAATTTTTCCGTCTAAAATATCTTTCTTCCATTTCTCAGGTAAAGGAGGCACTATTTTTTTCACATTCTCCACACCATTCTTCTCAATTAAACCAGCAACTCTCGAAACCAAATTGCCCAACTTATTCGCAAGCTCATTATTGTATCTTTCGACCAAAATACCTTCAGAAAAATCCCCGTCCTCCCCAAAAACAAAATTCCTACATAAATAATACCGAATCGCATCAACACCATATTTCTCGACAAGAGAAACAGGAGAAATTGCATTCCCTAAAGATTTAGAAATTTTCTTTCCATTAAAAGTCAAGAAACCATTTACCAAAATAGTCTTAGGCAAATCATAACCAACAGATTTCAAAAACGCAGGCCAATAAACACAATGGAACCAAGAATTATCTTTCCCAAGTATATGAACATCAGCTGGCCAGAACTCTCCATCCTTCCCTGCCCCAGTAACATAGTTAAACAAAGCATCGAACCAAACATAAACAATATGCCCCTTGCCCAAAGGAAACTTAATTCCCCAATCAAAGCTCGTCCTAGAAATGCTTAAATCTTTCAACCCTTCCTTCACACGATTAACAATCTCATTCCTTCTCTCTTTAGGCAAGATAAATTCAGGATGCTTCTTATACAAATCCAAAAGAAAATCCTGATACTTACTCAGTCTAAAAAAATAAGACTCCTCTTTCAAAACCTCCAAAGGTCTATTATGTAACGGGCACTTTCCATCAACTAAATCTTTCTCAGTATAATACGCCTCACAACCAGTGCAATACAATCCCTCATACTCCCCGAGATAAATGTCCCCATTATCGTTACTCTTCTTTATAACTTCTTGAACAAGTTTCTCATGATCCTTATCGGTCGTTCGTATAAATCTATTATAATCCACACCAAGAGCTTTCCACGCATCCTTGAATTTAACAGATAATTCATCTACGAACCGACTCGGCTTCTTCCCCGCTCTCTCCGCACTCTCCTGAACCTTTTTCCCATGCTCGTCTGTCCCCGTCAAAAACCAAACGTCCTCGCCCTTCTGCTTGTGCCACCGAGCGAGAACATCAGCTAAAACTTTCTGATAAGCATGCCCAATGTGCGGCTCTGCATTCGGGTAATCAATCGCTGTCGTAACATAAAACTTCTTCTTGCTTGCCATAAGAAACACACCAGAAAAGAATATAAAAAACTAACTACTTAACCACGAGTTTTACAAGTCCTTCCTTTTCTTCCATTCTCTGAATGTGCGGTTTAATCACTCCATGATACATAACTGCTGCATCTTGTTGTGGAATCTGCAAAATATCAACTAAAACTTTAACATAATAATCATCAGATAAATCTTTTCCTTGCTGAACCCCATAAACAACAGCTGTTTCTATCTTATCATAAGTTTCCTTCAGTTTAGCAAGTAAAGGCTGAGCTTCTTTAGGATACTTTTCTACAAACCACTTAACAGATTCTGGATAACCAAATTTTTTTGTTTTTGTTTCTCTAGAAATACTCGCAGTGGTTGGTGTTCTTTCAGGTAGCTCTCTTTCACCCTTTAATAACAAATAAACCAAATTAGCATTTTGTTTTTCTCTGCCTGTTAAAGTAGCACCAAAACTTGCAATAGTTCTTCCTAACCTACTACACACAACAGCTTCTTCAAGTAAGGGTTTAAAATTTAAAGCCTCTAAATTAACTTCTCCTTTATTCTTTCTTGGCATTGCTTTTAAAACAAGATAAGAATATATAAGTATTATTGTACTAAAAAATAACGAGCATCAGTGGTTTAGTGGTAGAATTTGAGCTTCCCAAGCTTGAGACCCGGGTTCGATTCCCGGCTGGTGCATGATTTTATATCTGAAAAGCCAACTATATCTGTTACACATAAACAAAAATTTCTTAGATAATTTATCTGTGCATTATCTTTTTTTAGCGAAGAAACATGACAAAGTCTGTTTCGTAGCCAACCACAAACAGAGTGAGTCTAACTTAGAAGAGGGTGACTTGTCAGGGGAAACGTAGTTTCCCGTTCCAACTTGTTTCCCTTTCCCAAAGGAAGGAGTGATTTGTGAGTTATGATTTATAATGGTGGGAAAGAAATAGTTACTGCTCGTTCCACTCGCGATTTGTTGCTACGCATTGGATTTCATCACGATGCTTCGTTAAGAATAGTTAAGTCAGTAAAATCATGAAATATTAATTATTACTTCTTTTTTGTTTGCGAGCGAAGCGAGGTGGTTTTATGAACGAGCCGAAGGCGAGTTCGTGTCCGAATCATAAAAATATTTAAATACCCAGGTTGTTTATTGATTGCAATTGAAAGATGGTGAATAAAAAAGTGAGTGTTGGGAAGTTTGAAATTAATTTTACGAATAGAGTTCTTTATACATTAATTACTCTTGTCGTTATTACTATTTTTGGCACAGGTGTTTATGCTTTTGGCACAATTCCAAATCCAGGTCATGCTGTTTCTCAAATTCAAACTTGTGATAGTGCAGGTCAAATTCTTAAAATGAGTGGTGGTGCTTGGACTTGTGCTGCTGATGAAGTTGGTGTTGGTGGCGGGGTCTCTAAAATAATTGCAGGCACAGGAATTTCAATTAGTCCAACAGGAGGAACAGGAGATGTTACAATAACTTCGGCAGGCGGAGGAACAAGTGTATGGTCTTTGAGCGGGAGTGATACTTATTATACGGCAGGAAAAGTTGGGATTGGTGCAGTGAATCCTGGAAACTCAAAACTTTATGTCTATCAAGAGAATGGGGCTGATGGTACAATTGCTGTTGACTCTGATGGCTTTTGGCCTTCTGGTTTAGTTTTAAAGAGAGGAATACAAACTGAATGGGGTCTTTATAATGCAGGCGATTTTTATATTGTTGGTGGAACATCTGGAACAGAACCTTTTAGAATAACTCCAGAAGGTAATGTGGGAATTGGAATAACTACTCCTGATATTAATGCAAAATTAGATGTTTCTGCTGGAAATGATTATGAAGTAGCACTTAGACTTAGAATGGTCGCAAACCAAAATCTTTTTGTATGGAGCGGTATTGGAAATCAAATTGGAATAATTGCTCTGAGTGATGCTAATGTTCCTAATAGCTTAGCAATTGCTGCAGATAATTTGAACTTTTATACTAGTACAGCTACCAATACTATGGTTAATAGAATGATGATTAATTCTGCAGGAGATGTTGGGATTGGAACGACAAGTCCTACTGCTGATTTACATGTGGTTGGGCTTGGTTGGTTTAGTGGTAATTTAGGTACTGGAGGGCGTTTATTGGTAGATGGAACGGGAAATAGTTATTTCACAGGAAATGTCGGAATCGGGACTACTGGTCCAACAACAAAATTACAAGTTGCTGGAACAATTTATTCTACTACTGGTGGATTTAAATTCCCTGACGGAACAACACAGACAACTGCTGCTACAGGTGGTGGGGGAACAAGTTTATGGACATTAAGTGGGACCAGTGTCTATTATAATGGTGGTCCTGTTGGAATCGGGACGACGGCTCCATCTTCATTACTTGATTTAGATGTTGGCGGGCTTGGTTGGTTTAGTGGTAATTTGGGTACTGGAGGAAATTTGGTAGTAACGAAGAATATGAGTATTGATACAAATACCTTGTTTGTTGATTCAACTAATAATCGTGTTGGAATCGGGACGACTGGTCCAACACAAAAACTTCAAGTTACGGGAACAATTTATTCTTCTTCAGGGGGTTTCAAATTCCCTGACGGTACTACTCAAACAACTGCTTCTGTTGGAGGGGGTGGCGGTATCTTAGGAAGTGGCACTACTAATTATCTTTCAAAGTGGACAGCAGGTACAACTCTTGGAAATTCAGTGCTTTATGAAAAGGTGGGGGATATCGGAATCGGGACGACAGATCCTATTGCTGATTTAAATGTGGTTGGGCTTGGTTGGTTTAGTGGTAATTTGGGTACTGGAGGAACTTTGGTGGTAACTGGAACAGGAAATAGTTATTTAATGGGAAAAGTCGGAATCGGGACGACTAGTCCTGGTTCGATTCTTCAGGTAGGAGGTAATTCTGATGGAGATGCAATAGGAGTTATAGAATTGGGAAATTCAGTAACTTCCAAAACAGAGAACTCTATTATCTCGGCAACGGGAACTGGTGGATTAAAACTTAAGCAGGGAGGTATTGGTGGATACATATCTTTTGAAGTTGGAGGTGCTGGCGAGGTTATGAGAGTGAATGATCAGGGCAAAGTCGGTATAGGTACGACGAATCCTATTTATCCTTTGGATATTAGTGAGGGTATGTTGAGAGTATGGAGTGGATGGGGTGATGGTGAATTTCCTGATGGTGTAATACTCGACTCTGATATTGGATATGGAGATAGCGCGATTATTGGATCGGCACCTGAATGGGGTTCTTTATTAAGCCATGATGAAACTTATTTTCATATTATTTCAGAAGAAGGTTTATCCTTTGATGTTGATGCTGACCCTATTCGGAGAGTTGCTATGACTATAGATAATACAGGAACTGTGAAGATTCCTGATTTGGCAGGAACGGGGAATGCATATGTTTGTGTCGACGCTGCTGGGAATCTTTATAGAAGTAGTGTCAAATGCTTGTAGAAGCTGATGGTTAATAATTTTTATAGTGATTTATTTTTGTGAAGTATTGGGTTGGGCATGGACTACAAAAATATTTAAATACTCTTTTTATTATTAATACATAATTGAAAGATGGTGAACAAAAAGAGTAAAAATGGATAAAAAAATTTTTGTTATTTTAATCATTGTTGGGATTTTAGTGATAGGGGGGATAGCCTATTTTTTTATCTATAATCAAGATTCTAAAAAAGTAGGAGAGGGTGATGGAAATTCACAAACAGGTGAGGGCAATGGAAATTCACCACCAGCATCTTTCTATGAAACAGGAGAAGGTGATGATGGTTCATCAAATTTACCCCCAGCATCTTTCTATGAAGTGGAAGATGAAGAAGGTGATGATGGTTCGTCAAACTTACCTCCTGCATCTTTTTATGATTAGATTATAAAATAAAAATTTATGATTTTTTACTGATAGTAATTTATTTTTATGAATATCTTTGGTAAAGCTCTAACCACTATGCAAGACAGGGACATATGTCCACGACTAATTTCTAAAAAATTAGCTCGCAACAAGTTGCTCAGTAACTGGCTCCAAAACCGACGCTGTCAGGTTTCTCTGCGGTAATTTTGTTAGTGCGAAAACCTTAACGGAGTTTGGTTTGAGCCGATTCATCGTGAGCGAAGCGAACGCTAATCTTAAAGTGAAAAGAGGAGGACATATGTCTTGAACCTGTACAGAAGGCTCTAACCATAAAAATATTTAAATACCCCTTTCCCTAATAGTTAATTGAAAGATGGAAAGTAAAAAGAGGTTCAGCGTTGGGAAGTTTGAAATTAATTTTACCAATAGAGTTCTTTATACACTAATAACTCTCTTTGGAGTTTTAATTTTTGCTGTTAGTGCTTATGCTCTTCAACCAGGAGTCACGCCAAATCCAGGGCATAGTATCCAGAGTATCAGTCCTCCTGCTCCTTGTGTGAATGGGCAATTTTTGAAATGGGTTTATTCTGCAGCATCTGGTCATGGAACGTGGATTTGTTCTGATGTTTCTGGAGGAACGGGGAGTTTTGAATATGCAGATTGGTTTAGTGGTTCTGGTATTAATTTTCCTTCAGATGGAAATAAAATTATTTCTATTGCAGATAGAAATGGGGAGGGGAGAAAATTAACAATTCAGGCAGGGAATGCTGATGGATCTTTTGCTCTTAATGGGGGAGAGTTAAAATTATCTTCTGGAGCTACTGTGCAAGGAGGAAATTCTTTTATCTCTCTTTATACAAGTTCTGGAGGGTCTCTTACACAACAATATCTTACTACGGAGAAAATGAGAATACTTGGAAATGGAAACGTGGGGATTGGGACGACGGAGCCGAGCAGGTTATTGCATCTTAAAGGTAAGGGAGCTGGTCTTCTTTTAGAGGCGGTCGGAACAGCAGGAGAGGCGCGCCCACGTATATTATTTAAAGGAAATTCTGGAAATTATTTCAATCTTGCACATTTTGATGATGTTTCCCCCAAGAGAATATCCCTCCTTTATAATTCTGAGAGTTTCGGGGAAATACAAGGTTTACATTTAACTTTAGATGGAAATGTCGGCGTCGGGACGACTGGTCCAACAACAAAATTACAAGTTGCTGGGACGATTTATTCTACTACCGGTGGTTTTAAGTTCCCTGACGGAACTGTGCAGACGACTGCTTCTGCTGGTGGCGGGGGTTCTGACTGTGTAGCTTTTTTAGGGAAGTTAACTAATCCTCCAGTCGGTTATGTTATGACTCAGGGACTTATGACTGGTTTTGGGAATGCGGCGAAGTCGTCATGTGCATCAAAATGTGAACCAAAATGGGAATGTCCTCCTCTTAATACGTGGCAGCCTGTATCTATAGAAGGGAGGACTTGTAGGATGAGGTGTGAAGTAAATAATAACCCTCCGACAGGTGGTGATTGTAATTATCTTGATTGGACTTTGACTTTGGATCCTAATTATGGCTATACTATATATTGCAAGTAAGCTTAAGAATTGCAAGTAAGCTTAAGAAATATCTTCATCTAACCCTATTCCCCAATTCTATTTCTTTATCTGGTTGTAGAAGATTAACTTGTGATTCGTCTTTTGAGATTCATATTAATTCTTTTAGATATTTTCTCAGTAGAGCATTTTTAGTATCGAATGCTTTCTGTATTATTTCTTTTCCCTGGTTGATTTCTATTTTTGTTCCATAATAATTTATTCCATTTCTTAGGTATCTAATTCTGTCGAATTCATTAAAATCAAATTCTTCAATAAGATTTTTTAGTAGTTCTCCTAGACATATATGGGAAATTACTTTAAACCCTCTTGAGATACAAATGGCTTCCATAACTTCTCTTAGGGACTCATATGCCAAAACAACATATGACGAGATATTTACTTCGTTAATTTTAGATTCCTTTACTGTTGTTTCATTTATTTTTGACATCTCTATAAGGGATCTTATGAGGCTTGAATTTATCTTTGTCTTTTTAATCAAACCTTTTTCATAACATTCGTCTAAATCCATTTAATTTCTCCTTGCAGAACCGTCCCATTTAATACGCTATTGACTAAATGGTCATTTTTTAAGTTCTTTAGCGATTTAACTAAGAAGATATTTAGTTCCTTTTTCAAGAGTTTCTCATACTTGTTTTTTTCTGGAAATTCTTGCCTTTTCTCGCTTATAATGACAAGGTCATAGTCACTTGTTTCGGTATCAAGACCGTGAGCCCCAGATCCAAAAAGAATTATTGTCGGTTTTCCATAGAATTGGTTTAGAGATTCAATTAATTTGCTTTGTTTTATTTTAGTAATTGTGTAAAATATTTTAATGTCTCTGAACAGTTCGCTGTCTAAGTTGGCTTTGTAAATATTGGACCCCCGAATTTTTTGTTCCTGCAGTATATTCTGTTTTGCAAATTTTTTTAGCTCTTTACTGATTGTGGCTGGTGCTTTTTTCAATATTCTGGCGCTTTCTCTCACGCTGAATCCCTTTGTTGGATTCTCCAGAAATATTTTTAATGTGTTTAATTCTTTGAACATATGTTTAATAAAATAAACAGGTGTTTATAAATTTTACTATTAATCCGATTTCCTATCGAATCCTGCTTCCCAATTCTATTTCTTTATCTGGTTGTAGAAGATTAACTTGTGATTCATCTTCGGAAACAGCTGCGAGGAGCATGCCTTGGCTTTCAATTCCTTTCAGTTTTTTTGGTTCGAGATTTGTGAAGACTACGCAGAGCCTATCCTTTAGTTCTTCTTGCTCGTAGTGAGGTTTTAAGCCAGCTACAATCGTTCTTTTTCCTAATTTGTCACCAATGTCAACTGTGAGTTGATAAAGCTTGTCAGCACCTTCTACGTCGGTTATTTCAACTATTTTACCGACTCTTAAATCCAAATTCTGCCAGTCAGAGAATGAAACTATTCCTTCTTCCATCACTTCTTAAGAAAAAACTTATTTTTAAATTTATTTCTTATTCTTCTTTTATCTTTTCTATAGAAATAAATTTATCAAAAGTTTTATTCAGCACTTACTTCCAAGGTGCCATACACTTTTGGTTTCCAAGATTTTGGCAGATAAAAAATGACATGTTCTTCCCCAAATTTATCTCTCTGTTTAACTACTATTTCTTCATCTGAAATTTGAGCATGTTCTAATCTTCTTTCAAGTTTTTCATATTCCATTTTAAATACAACCAATTAAATTCATAATTCCTATTATTTTCTTCCTTTAATCCAATTTGATAGTCTTTCAAGGATTTTCTCTCTGTCTTTTTCTGAATCGTAATGAACTTCAAGAAGGGTTGCCGCGATTTCTTTATATGCTCTAGCGGCTTTACTTTTTGGATGTGTTTGGACAACTGGACCTTTTATTTTTACTGATTCTTGAACAGAGATGTCTTCAGGGACCATTCCAATTATTGGGACCTCAAGCATTTCTCTCACAACTTCCGGCGATAACTCTATGTGGTCTTTTCTTACTCTAGTTACTATTACACCTCTAACTGATTTTTTCATTTGTTCGGCGTATTTTATTGTTTTTAATGCATCTGTAATTGCAGGCATCTCCGGATTTGTTACGATAATTAGTTCGTCTGCAAGTTCCATGATGTGTGATGCTTCGTTGCCTAAACCAGCAGCACAATCAATGATTACATTATTGGATATTTTTTTGAAATCTAATTTAAAGTTTTTTAGTTTTCCTGTTTGAGTATCTTTTAATTCTTTGATAGAAATTGAGGATGGTATTATTTTTATTCCTGATTCATGTTCGTAGACTGCCTCAAATGGTTCTGCTTTTCCTTTGAGAACATGATTTAAGTTTATGGGCACTTCCGGCGCGTTTAAATTTATTCCGACGTTTGGTGTCGTGATATTTCCGTCGATAACTAGGGCATCTTGCCCGAAATATTTCATAGCTACTGCAATGTTAATCGCTGTTGTAGTTTTTCCAACGCCTCCTTTCCCTGATGTGATAACAATTATTTTTGCCATTCTATTTTAAAGAAATTATCTTTATCTTAGGCCTATTTTAGAAGAAATTGCTTAACTAGACTTATAAACTTTTCTAACCTCTCTGCATAAAGTTTAAGCATGTCTAAATTTATATTTATATCTTCTCCTCGGTAAAATACCTTAAGTGTAACGTTCTTTCTGAATTCTCCAATTCTTTCTTTTCTTAGATCTTCAATTTTACGAAACATTTCATACATCTCAATTACTTCTTGAAATTCTTTTTCTTTTTTGAATAGATTTTTTACGGCTTCTATTTTTCCGATAGGATTAGTTGGAATTGAAGAAATTTTTTTCTTCTTTTTGGCTTGTTTAAGAACTTCTTCGATACTTACCTCTATCATTCTTCTCCATCGCACGATGAGATTCATAATCACATCACAGGTTTTTGTGTATTTTAGGCTCACGTAGAGAAGGTGGTCCGCACTTATTTTTTCTTGGATAATTTCTTCCATTGTTTAGTTCAGATTATTGTTGCTAAAAGAGCAAATGATTTAAAGCAAACTACTATTTATACTTTTCTTTAGTAGTTAAAATAAGAATTATTTGCTTAGCTCAAGAATTGCTTCTGCTAGGTCCCCGTTTGAGTTTTCTAGTGCTTTTTCTGCTTGTTCTCTGGTTGAAGAAGTTTTTTCCATCACTGTTGTTACATCTTCTTCTGATGTTCCTTGGTCTTCAGTTACTTCTCCAGAGATTTGGAAACTTTCTTGGCCTTGCATAACGATTTTGGTTATAGAAGGGTTGTTTATTGTTATCTTGTTTCCGTCGGTTTTTTCGATTGTGACTCTTGAAGCATCTATTTCATCTTGGCTGATGCCCATCTGCTTCATTACTGCTTGCATTTTTTTGGGGTCTAGTCCACCCATTCCTGGAAACATGTCTTGAAAAGAGAGTTAGGGTTTTTATTGTTTATGGTTTTTGAGAGTGGTATTGGCTTTTTTTACTTAGTTAGTATTGGCTAACAATTGACTCTGCTCAATTGTTCGCTTAAGAAAAAATTAAGTCTGTAAAGTCAGCAATTTAATTCTGTATGGGATTTATTGTTAATTGTGAGCTTTAGCGAACGGAATGTTTAAATAGCAAGCTTTTTTTTTGATTTCATGACAGTTAAACTTTGGAGTTATCGGCATAGTCTATAGGACTAACGATTTTTCTAGCTGTAGCTTTTTTTCTGATGATATTTATTTTTGGAATAAGTTTGTTCTGATTGGTTTTGCCAGTCCAACCCTTAGAAGAGACAGAGTAATCCAAGATAATCTAGTAAAATCAAGTTTAGTTTTTGTTGATATTTTTGGTTTAATTTGCGAGCGAAGCGAGCGAGTAAGTTTGTTCCGACGTAAAGTAGAAGAAGATATTTCTGACAAGAATATTTTTATACCGCAGTCAACTGAATTAAATAGTAGGCGTAACTCTAACTTAAAGGAAGGGTTGATAAGGGAAACCTTAGGTTGCCTTTATGGTGGATGTAGTTTAGTGGCAGAACGCATGGTTGTGGTGAGCGATGGTCGGTTGGCTAACGTTGTTGGTCCATCTGGGCGGGCTCGCGAATTCCGTGTGGCGGGGGTTCGATTCTCCCCATCCACCTGCTAGTAAAAAAGGAGAGAAGATGAAAAAAGAAACTTATAGGATGTTAGATTTGATTTGGAGAATTGGGGGATATATTGTGTTAATATTGTTTGTTTATGGAATGGTAATGATGTATAAAGAAGTGTATAGTCCACTCTTATCTTTGATCACAATTGGTAGTTTATTCTCTTATGTGGTAATAACTTTAATATTATTTTTGTTAATTAAATTTGGAAAGATAAAATCAAAATGAAAACTGAAACTGTAAAAGGATTTAAGGATTATTCTGGTGGTGAAGCGCGGAAACGTGCAGAGATACGAAAGATTATAGTCGGTGCTTTTGAGAGTTATGGGTTCGAGCCGGCGGAGACGCCTGTTGTGGAGTATGCTGA
Organism: Nanobdellota archaeon; assembly: GCA_018830905.1. Classification (GTDB taxonomy): domain Archaea; phylum Nanobdellota; class Nanobdellia; order Pacearchaeales; family GW2011-AR1; genus ASMP01. The sequence continues at coordinate 3,461 of JAHJRM010000013.1, read as the reverse complement.
TTTTGTTAAGGGGGATAATGCTGGCGATGAGGCTGTTTCGGATACGTTCAAACTTAAGGACAGGGGGAAAAGGGATTTGGCTTTGAGATATGAATTTACATTCCAATTGAAGAGATTAATGAATAACCGGAAGTTGCCTTATAGGCGTTATCAGATTGGAGAGGTATTTAGAGATGAGCCTATTTCAGAGAGAAGGTTCAGACAGTTCACTCAGTGTGATGTTGATGTTGTTGGTTCTATTGTAAAGGATGAGGCAGAGATTTTGGCGTTGTGCTCTGAGGTTCTGAACAATCTTGGAATAAAGCCAGTAATTCTTGTGAATAATAGGGTGTTGTTAAATGAGATTCTTGATGACATGAAGGTTTTGGAAAAGAATAAGTTGCAGGTTCTTAGAGAAGTGGATAAGTATGGAAAGATGCCGGAGGTTGAGATTCAGAAGAGTCTTAAGAAACTTGGTGCGGGGAAATTGATTGATTATTTGAAGAAGGGCGAAGGCTATTTTAAAAAATTTGATTCTTATAGTGATTTGATTTCTCTTAAGAAATATTGCAAGATTTATGGAGTGGATATTCTTATCTCTCCTACTGTTGTTCGAGGGCTTTCGTATTATAATGGAAATGTTTTTGAAATTAAGGCGAAAGATTTTAGAGAGAGTTTGATTGCGGGTGGAAGTTATATGTTCAATAGTGTGCAGTGTACTGGTGTGGCTTTTGGTTTGGATAGAATTTCTCTTCTTGCGAAAATTGATTCTTGTTCCGGTAGGATTCTAGTTGTTTCATTGGAACAAGATAAAGAATCTATCGCGCTTGCTCAGAAGCTTAGGAAAAAAGGCAAGAGCGTTTCGATTTATTATGGGAAGCTTTCTAAGGCGTTGGAATATGCGGACTCATATGAATTTGATAAGATTGTTTTTGTTGGAGAGAGGGAAGTTAAGGCAGATAAGTTTAAGATTAAGGATATGAAGAGTGGGAAAGAGGATGTGTTGAAAATATAGCGTTCGTCTTCGGCTCGCGATTTGTTTAGAATTAATTTAGTAAAATCAATTTCTTTTTTGTTTATTTGCGAGCCGAAGGCGAGCTTATTCTTTTCCAAACTCTCTGAGGAAATCTTTAGGAAACTCTTCAACTTCGCTTTCATATTCTCCACCCTCACCAGCGATGTTTATACCGTATCTTTCTTTTAGTTTTAAAAGTTTTTCTATTAATTCATTATCTAGCATCTTTCCAATCCAACTTTCATCGAGTCCTTCTGCTGCGACTTTGATTATTTTTATTTTGAATCCTTTTTCTACTAGTTCTCTTAGAAGTTCTTCCTGGTCTTTTTGCCAGAGTGGATTGAGACAGGATAAATCTAGTTCGTCGCAGATTTTTTGGATTCTTGATGCTTGGTAGTTTGATGCAATGGCGCCTGTAGCGATTCCTTCTATTTTGAAATCTTCTTTTGCTTTTTTAATGGCTCTCTTTAAATCTTCTAGCTCTTTTTCTTTTTCTCCCTCTGTTTCTAATGTGATTAAAGGAATGTTTAATTTATTAGATAGGTTTTGGGCGTTGTTAATTGGAGTGTGGAACATGAATGAGTCTTTATTTTTTGAGTCAATTGTGATGAGTACGACTATATCGTTTTCTTTGCTAGCTTTGTAGAGGGCGTAGCCAGAATCTTTTCCTCCAGAGAATAGGATGCCGAGGTTCATGCTAGAAATAGTTTTGGATGGTTTTTAAGTATTCTATCTTTTCTTGTTTACTTTCTTTTTTGATTCTTCTTCGGCATTTTCTTTTAGATCTGCGAATGGATCTGGATTGTGTTCGTGGAAAGTATCACTTAACCAGATGTGGAAGTCTTCGAGATGATTTTCTTGTTCGAGCCAGATTTTTTTTTGATGATCTAGGTTAATTAAGTCGGGAAACATTTCAATCATTTCCCCTCTTTTATTTTGGGAGAGTTTGATGAAAGATACTTTTTTTTCTTGCATGTTCCTAGTGAAGTAATCTTTTACTTTTTTGTAAATTCCAGTCATCCTCTCTTCTATATTTCTTTTTTTTCTTGGAAGTGGGAATGCGGATTCTCTGAATACATCTCTTGTTATGACCTCTTTTTTTATTCTTCTGTTTTCCGTAGCGATTGCTTTACCAAGTGCTTCCATAAGTTGGTTTAGTGTAACTTTTTTCATTCTTGGCATTGGGCTTTTTGGAATTAGCTCGGGAATTATTTCGTCAAGTTCAATTCTTTCTAGGGGCTTGTATTTTTCTTCCTTGGTACCAAATAATATATCATCTATGCTTCGTATGTACTTGTTGAGGAGGATTTCTGATTTGATTCTTAGGAGGAATGTTGCCGCGAGTAGAACTTTTCCTGACACAAAGAAGTCTGCTTCTTCAACTTGTCTGACTTTTTCTAGATATTTGTCTGAGAGTATTGTTAGATTTATGTCCCAAGGGTCAAGTTGTTCTGTGTTTATCAAATCGTAGATGATTTCTTGCCAGCCGATTTCTCTGTTGAATAGAATCTTATGGATTTTTTCTTGTTTAGCATAACGAATATCCTCTCTTTTTTGGACCTTTTCCATGTTAGTTCATATTTTTAGTTTTTATAAACTTGATTATGTTCTAATGTAGTACCTAAAGATATGCCTTGTAGTACCTAATAATCTCTTGAGTGGTAATCCTTATTACTACTCTTGGTTGATGAGAGAATGTCATTTTTGAAGAGTAACATACCAAAAGATTTATAAAGTCAAATGAACTCTATTTTCTATCACCTCTTTTTCCCCAGAAGATGCTTCAGGTCATCTTTTTGACGGCTTGAAGAATCTTCTAGGGTTTCAATTATTACTTAAAAATTTTAATTGAAGAGGGTGATTATACTCTAAAAAAGAGAAAATTTGAGGGCCTATTAAATTAGTCTTAGATTAGTTTGCCCTATTATGTTCAATTATTCCTTCTTTGCTTCAGTGAATTCAATTCGTTCATGACTAAGCTATTAATTTTCACTTTTGTTCTTAGCCATAAACTCACAGTAATGACATTTACCGCAGTAAATTCTTTCCTGAGATTCGGATAGAAATATCCCTGGGCCACATCGAGGACAGGATCTTCCCTTTGTGATTTTATCGCCTTCAATTTTGTATTTAGAATATTTTTTACTTGTTGGTTTGTTCTTGTGTGGCTTTTTTCCTTTCTTTGCTTCCTTTGCCATTACTCTTTACTCTCCTCTTTTGGTTTTTCTTCAGCATTTTCTTTTGCTTCCTCTTTCACAGGAGCCTCAGTTTTTTCTTTATTAACTGCATCTGTTACTGGTGTTGTTTCTAATGGAGCTGCTTGAGCTTCAGGTTCTTTAACAGGTTCTACAGCTTTTTCGTCTTTCTTCTTTTTTATTTCAACTTTGTCCTTGTTTTCTTTAGAGGTGTAGATGTTTGCTTCTACATTAAATGTTTGTGATCCGAACTTACCTTCAATCTTTTTTAT
>JAHJRM010000081.1 GCA_018830905.1 Nanobdellota archaeon | reverse complement strand
CCGCAAGAAACTTTGAGTTTTCTAAATCTCCAATTAATTATGGAGGTGTATCAATATCTTCCTTTTTCAGATCTCTTAGGATTAATTTCTCTGTTGTCAGTTCCATTTTTAATAAGACAGATAAAGTTTAAGAAGTTTTGTAATGTTAGAAGCATATGGATAAATTTGAAGAACTATACAGAAAAGACCAATACCATATTAGTCGGTGGGAGAAGCATTACAGCAACAAAGAGTTTTATGGCATTCACCAAAAGATAAAAGATGAACTTGAAAAATTGCTGAACAAGAAGAAGAAATTGACGCCTAAGCAGAAATTTATTTGCGCTATGATTTATCACCATGAGTTTGATATTTCTTCGAGCAAGAAAGCTCTTAAGTTTGTGAGAGAAGCGCAGGCGGAAGGATATTTCAAACAAAAATGGTTAATTGGTTCAATCCTTGACAGGCTGCTCCAACTTCAAGGGAAACCTCAGAAATATGGAACACAAATTGTTGAATTAAAGAATGGGAAATATAAGCAGTATAGATTGGACAGTTCTGTTTCTGATGAAGAAAGAATAAAAATTGGATTGCCTAGATTAAAAGATTTGAAAAGATATTTGGAGGATGAAACAATAAACAGATTTTGGGGGAAATGGGAAAATACGGATGAGATTGAAATGGGAGCTATTGATTCTGTGGAAAGGGCAATTAAAATTTTATTCAAAAATATTCCCAAGGAAAAAATAATTTCTATTTACATTAAGGGAAGTTTTGTCCGGCGGGAAATGCACAGAAAGAGTGATGTTGATATTGTTCCCATAGTTAAGGACAATCAAACTTTAAGAGATATAATCAAGTTGGATGAAAAAAAGGGAGAATTATACAAACCTTCTGAACTTTTGCCAACTTCTTTATCTGAATTAGAAAATAATAAGAGAATTATGAAATCCTCTTTTCCCAAGGGGAATCCCGACTTATTTCTTTTTCACCTAAATTCGCATAAATTAATTTATGGAAAGAATCTCAATAAAGAAGATTATAAAATTAGAACGTTAGAAGAAATGTTTAAAACTCGGATTAAAGAAGTTGAAAATATGTTTTTGCCGCTATACCGCAATAATGAAATAGGCTTCGGGCAAATCTTAAAACAGGTTCTTTTCTTAACAGATTTGGAATTAAGAATGAAAGGGGAGAATCCTAATCTGTCATGGAGGGGAATTACTAAGAAAGTAAAAAATAAAAATCATATAATTCACGAAACGTATAAATTAAGGAAAAAACCTACAAAGGATGAAAAAATAAGAAGTGACTACGTGGGGAAGTTGGAATCTCATATCAGAAAATTAAAAAAGAAATGGGATGATAAATTGATACTCTTACGTTGGTTAAGTATCTTCTGAGTTTTTCTGAACTAACTGTTAAATCACGCAAATTTATATAAAGTTTGAAGGGGTATAATTAATAATGCAAGAACCATCCTTAAGAGGTGACCTTTCATTGCGAACCTGTTTAGAAACTTCTGAGTTATTTTATCAAGATTTATTAGGTTACAAACCTGAGCAAACTTCATTAAAGGAAATTCCCAGAAAGCAATGGGGGAAGTTTACAACGCAACGAGGCTTTGATTTCAAATCTTCAGGAGTTTATTTACCAAGAAATCAGACAGCAATCATTCAGGAGGGAGACTCAATCGGATTGTTTCACGAATATTTTGGACACGGACTTTATTGTGAACAATCCTTAACAGGAAGAAATTTAGTTGAATTAGAAAGGAAATTGTTAGAGGAAGAAACACTGGAATTTAATGGAAGGGAATTTACACTTGAAGATTTGAAAAGGTTCAGGCAGAGAAATCAGACTTTTCAAGAACTAGATGATTTTAGAAAAGAACATTTAACACAATATGAACTCTTTGCTATTTGGACGGAGCATTTACTTTCAGGAGAGTTTGGATTAAGAGATGAGTTTGGGAAAAGATATGATTCTTTCGGAAAAGAAGATAGAGAAGTTATTGATTCTGCAATTGGGTTTTCTAATCAGTTTGGGAATTTGGCGGCGTTTTATACTTTTGGTTTAAGGAAGGTTCAGGACCAAAAGAGGTTGTTAAAATTGTCTCAGGAGATTTTTGGAAAGAAACTTGATAGGACTCGTTCGGTTTTACACTTCGGTTCTGGAAAGCCATTTAGCGACGTGGATTTGTTTGTTGTTTCTAGCGATATCCAATCTACCTATGACCCCTGGCTTGATGTTAGAGCATATAAACCCGAAGATATTGAAAGAGGTATCGAAGTTCTGAATCCAATGGTTACTGATCCGATTATGGTTGGAAGTTTGGTCGAGGGAGATGAAGATTATCTTGCAACGCAAAAAAGGAGAATTTTAAGTCAGCCAGTTACAGAAAATGCAATTAGGTTTAGTTTGGATGAATATGGAATTGAAATGAAAAGAGCAGGAGACAATTCCTTAGGAAGATATTTACAAGAGAAGAATTTAAGATCTGCTAAAACTTTTTTGACAAATGCTTTGGCTTTAAAAAATGGAGATAAAGTTTTAACATTTAATGGATTGGTAGAATATTCCCGTGCTCTTTCGCGTAACGGAAAATTTATAGAGTTGAAAGGAGGTATAGAATAAAGAAAATGTTAGAACAAACTTTGGGATATGCACCGCTTCAAACGCAAAGAGTTTCACAAGAGAGACAAAGAGTCTACCAAATTGTTGATTTGGAATCTTTGAGCGCGAGTGCTTTGTATTATGGTGAAGGAAATGTGATCATGCCTGGAGAACTGACCATTCGGCCATTAGGACCGAACGTACAACTCCATATAAAAGAGGGGGCGGGTGGAACCGCTCATCTAAAAACAAGAGATGGACAGTATCAAAATTTGGGAAGTTACGAAGCGGCTATGTTAGATCTCGTTTTAGATGAACATGGAATTCCAAGAATTAGGAGAACTGATAAGTCTGAAAGAAAGGGAAGAACTTAGACAATGGCAGAATACAACGAACCAGAATTGAGAAAGAAGCTTTTGAGGGTTTACGAAAGGTTTATCAAAAAACCATCCGATGAGAAAAATTTAGATCAGATAAAAGAATTGGATGGGTCATATGGATCACTGACTGCAGTTAACCAGTATCTTCTCTCCAAACCGATATCTGAAGAGATGAACAAGGCTATTGGGTTCTTGTATAATGTCTGGTCTAAATCCTTCGGCGAAAGCAAGGAAGAATTGCAAAATAAAGCCAGAGAGATTGTAGTCGATCTCCGGAAGAGATGACTTATTATTATTATTATTATGGCTCCGTCAGGAGCCGCTCCTTTATTTTCATAATCAAAAAGTTTATAGAGTTAAAAGGAGGTATAGAATAAGAATGCAACAATTAGAAAATTTAGCTTATGCAAGTCCAAGAACTTCTGAAGTAAGACGGAAAGTTTATGTCGTCGGTGATTTGGAAAGGTTAAGTGCTGTTACCTTGAATTATGGAGGCGGAAGTTCCGGAAGTAGTGCTGGAGGTGGTAGTGGACTCGGAGGATTTATTGTAAGAACACCCTACCAAGATGCCTGCGAGAAATGTCCGAGCGGAGGTTCTCCTAAACCAGCATCCATCGGAACTTTTAGCGATTTTAAGCCAGCATCGGAGTTTGGGATTGGCCCGGGGATTGTCGATGATAGTGAATATGATCTTAAGAGTCTTCTAACTAAAAGTTTTCTTGAGAGATATCGGGCAGGAAAACATGAGGATTACGGAGAAGACCATATAAACTTAGATATTCTAAGTCCTGTAACTAGAAAACATTTGCTAGACCTACATATAAACTTTGATGACGATT
>JAHJRM010000080.1 GCA_018830905.1 Nanobdellota archaeon | reverse complement strand
GCGTTTTCTCGGCCAGAACTGCAAGCTTCCTTTCCTTGGTGATTTCTTTGTCGGCATTTCTCAATATGTTTGCTTTAGCGGATAGCATTTTGTTTCCCTGGATGAAATAGAGAGAAAAAGTTCGTTTATAAAGATTTTGGGATGAGGGTTTTTGGTGGTGGCTCTTGGGGTACTTGCCTGGGGTAATTTATTAAAAAATGTAACTTACTTGTGGAAGGTCTAAAAAATAATCTTGCCTTACCTGAATTATTATTATAGACTATCAGGAATTGATGAACCCCCTCCTCACCTCTAATGAACCTCCTTGGTCGAAGGATTTGTTCTTTATCAACGTCTTCTCCCCATTCATTTGCATCAGAGGTCTTTATCCTAATTGTTTCTCCATTCCCCAACCAATTCTCCTCCATAAATTTTATTATAAAATCTGGGAGTGCATCCCCCCCAATCACTGATTGTATACTTTTTATTTTTTCTAACGGACTGCTCCCAGTTTCTGACAAAGCATCTTTTATCTCCTTCCTGTATTCAAATAAATCAGAAACTATCTCTCCTTTATTTATCATTACTGTTCCTTTGTCTATGCTCGACGATCCTGTAGATCTTATTCTCCCACTGCCAATCCAGACAGGAGGACCATTTCCAAAACTGATGGATTGTAATGATAATCTATGCATCATAAAACTAGTATGCCAATCAGAAAACAATTCTTTAGGGATTGATAGTTCAAAATATTTTAAATAGTCTTTTCTAGATCCAAACATCCTTGCTCTTTGTATATAAGTATCTTGATTGAATATTGTTTTAACGTCCCTAGTAAAAAACATGGAAAGAAGTCTGTCGAAGGTCATTCCCCTAGAGACTATGTCTCCTCCAATGATTATTGTGAAAGGGTCCAAGGGATTTGTTGCTTCACTATCGAGGGTTTTGTCACGATTGCTATTTAAAACTTTAATCTCATGCCTTTCAATATTGTTAAAAATATAATTTGCAATATCATCCTCTTTCCCATCATGAAGGCTTTTAGCCCTTTCCCAGATTTCTTTCCAAATTTTTTCACTTTCTTCCCCCATTTTGTTTTGAGAGAGATTTTGCATAATTTTTGCAATTTCTTTTTGATCTTCTGAATGATCTATCTTTTTTCTACTTGTATGGACAATCATAGAATATCCCATTTCAGGAAGAGTTGTATTCAAATAAGCAACATTAATTAAAAAAGTGAATAGGACATCCTTAAGATATGTGGAATCATAATTCTCAGGTAAGAAGTTTATTTTATATTTGATTTTGGAAAGATCTTCTGGGAAAAAATCATCTTGACCCGTATATTTGGGGTGGGGTTTGAAAGGCACCCACGCAGCTGTTTTAGTCTTATGAGTGTTATTTAAATCTAGTCTTGCAGGAGTTGCAGTCACCCCGATATAAACACCTCCGCCTGCAATAAGATTTTTTGTTAGCTCATTTATCTTACTTATTTCTTTTATATTTATTTTAGAGTTTGGGGTGGCAAAATCTGCCTCATCATCTATGATTATTTTAAAATCTCTCTCCCTTAGCTTTGATATCAATTTTTTTAGGTTGCTTGAATTTTTTTTACATAAAATAATTAATGTCTCCCCCTTTACTTCAAAATTTTTACCAATTATTTCTTTATAACTACGAGGTGAGGGGCTCAATCCTGATTTTCTAAATCTTAATAAGTTCTGGCTCAGAAGTGTGTCCTGATCTGTTACCAAGATGATTATGGTATTATTCCCCTCATCAAGGAGTTTAGCTGTTAGAGAGATCATCATCTCCGTCTTCCCACTTTGAGGTTCTCCATGAATAATGAAAGAGTTAACTCCTGCCCTTATATTCTTCAAGGATTGTTCCACAGATTCTTTGATTGAATCAAGATAGAAACCTTCTCCAAGACTGGAAAGGTGTCTTTCATATTGTCCTTCCTCAAGAGACTTAGAGATTTTTTTGAAATCAAATTCTCTTTCTTCCATAAAATTTGATATGACAATCTATTTTAAACTTTATTGTTTTTTAGCGATTATAATATATTCCCACTGATATATTTTCTTCTTCTGACCATGGGACGAATTTGTAAACTTTCCTTCTTGATCCCTATAAGGAGTGAAAGTCTTTGAAGAGAGTTTTCTTTTAATCACTTGCTCTACTTCGAAACCAGAATTTCGTAGAAGTTCTATTGAAACTTCTGTGTTTTTTATCTTAACTTTCTTATACTCTGTATCTCCTAGAATAATGCAAGCTCGTTTTCCCTTCTTTAGAATCCTACGCATTTCTTGGTAAACCAAACCCAAGTCAGAGTAATATCTACTAATCTGTTTGGCTAAAGATTTATCTTTCTTAGACAATTTGCTAACTATTTTCTTTGCAAGAAAAGTTATTTCTTCAGAAAAATGTTCTTGTCCAGATGCTGTTCCAATAAACTTTTGTTTCGTTGAATTCATATTCTCCGTAAACTTGAACCATAAAAGTGTCAGTTGGTGAAGATCCGCATATTCATACGAGATTGCATAAGGAGGGGAAGTTATAATCAAGTCTATCGAATCTGAATGTAACCCTGTTTTTCTTGCATCACCTTCTCTAATTGAACTAGTTATTCCCTTCAGATTTTTATCTTTTAAAATTCGGTAATACTCTTTATTCTGAGATGTCATAAAATTTAAATGCTGGGTGAACATTTCAATAGGGTTGTAATCTGGTTTAGAGATATCTCTCATAGGCTTAATGCTTTTAGAATACCAAATAGAACAATTCTTTAGGATATCTGAAAAGCAACATTCATAAAATATCCTTAGCCTTTTTTCTTTAACTTTTTTAACTATCAAAAACATCTCCATCAGGACGTTGTATTGTTTTTCTTTAAACCAATATTTCAGCCTTGGATGGGCTTTCAAATAGTGATTTTTTTTAATCTTTAATTTACTCAATTGATTTATCAAGAGATTGTTCTGATTTAGAAGTGTATTGGGATTAATCGCAGTTTTTTTTGCTTTAGTTATTAGCAACGCAGCATGATTAACATCTAACGCGATACTATTTCGTTCGTTTATTTTTGACTCAACCAGAGTTGTCCCACAGCCACCAAAGCAATCTAGAACAGTATCATTCTTCTTAGAATATTCTAAGAGAAGTTTGCTAACAAGCTGAGGAATAAATTTGGCAGGATATTTATGATAACCATGACTCGCATAATTTGTTTCCTTCTTCGATAAATTAGAAAAAGACCAAGAGGAATCTTGTTTCAAGTGCCTTAAACTTTGAATACCTTCAATCATAAAATAACCAAGGATTTAAACATTAAAAATCTTCCGGCAGTGGCACTAAGCCTCAAAACTCTTTTCGCTCTTAATCTCTTTCTCGTCAATAACGGCGTTTCTCAGAATTCTTCCCTTCCTCTTTGCCTCTTCTCTGATTCTAGAAAAGTCGTTCGTTTTCTTCAGTTCGTCAGAAACAAAAATCTCAT
>JAHJRM010000079.1 GCA_018830905.1 Nanobdellota archaeon | reverse complement strand
ATGCTATCACATTCTGGGCATTTTTTTATGGATGACATTTTTAAAATTAGTTGAGTATTTTTTAGTTATAGCAAATGTTTAAAAACAAACATGGCGTAAGATTTATAAAGGGTTAGGGTATATAAAGGTTTTGGTGGTATTACATTGTTACCTTAACGGGACTTTTTTAAAGTAGGATTTCTTTAAAACGGCATGGACAAAGATGTCGTGAAAATCGCAACCAGAGAAAACCTATTGGAGATTATGAAAGATGTTAAAATGAAGATGGGAGCCGTGAGAAAGATTATTGACGACTACGGCGTTTTCTTTAGCAATAAGAATTTATCTGAGATGATTGGTAAGATTATGGAGAAAACGGCGTCAGAACATTTTAGCAAGAAGATGGGCTATGAAGTTAAGAACGCACTCACGGACAAAGAGCCAGACCTATTCTTCACTAAGATTGATTTGTCTATGGAAATCAAGATGACTTCAACGAAGAACGCATGGACGGGCGGAGAGTTCAGCAAACGACCTTTCCATTACTTTTTGGTGTCTTGGGGCGAAGAATTTGATCACTTCTTCGTTTGCTGTGTTAAGTTAGAGAAAGAAGATTGGAAGTCAAACATGAGCAATAATTATTATGGACCAAGTTTAAGCATGAAAAAACTTAATTCTCTCAACGATAAAATAGTTTTAGTTGGCAGTATTGATGAGAAAGGGCGAATGGTTAGGGAGAAAGTGTAATCTTCTTATGGTCTATATGTGACCTATAGCAAACGATAGTTTTTTAAACCAATATTGGCTGGGTAGGGTATGTCTAATGACATGGAAAAAAAGAAGATGACTGAACTTATTAAAATGCCGATGCTTGAAGAAAGAAGAGTGACCTTGTCTGGCTCTTCTTTAATCATGACATTACCAAAAGAATGGATTGAAGAGAATGGAATTAAAGCAGGGGATACAATTCTAATAAAAGTTAATGGACATATTGAGATCCGAGCAAAAAATAATGAAAATTTAGATATTATGAATAAAGAGATTTTACAGATTAGAAATCAATTATCACATTCCGTCCAGTCCGTTGCAAACGGATCAAGAAATGCAGCTGCGGGTTCGGGGTAAAGGGTTGATATTTGATTTTGTTACATTGTAACCAAATAGTCCGAGATCAAACCGACACACAAAATTCTTTTCGGGGGTGGAGTGTGGCTGGGCGGATGGTGGACGATTGATTATGGCTTTAACTTGGAATTTGCTCTCAAAAGAATGTGATCTCTCGTAGTCATAGTAAAACTATGATGAGGTAGTTTATAAATTTTTCTTGTTTCTCGCGGGGATAACATTCTTCTTCTTTATCTTCCTTCTCGGTTTATTCCAATACGGACTTTTACATTTGGGGCAAATTGTCGGCGTTGCTTTCTCTCGGGGGATCCATTCGTGACCGCACCTATCACATTTATACTTCGTGATTTTGACCTGTAATTCTGCCATATATCCCTTACGGAAACAGCGTTTATAAAACTTTACCTATAAGGTTATACTCTATAACCGATATATTTATAAAGATAATATTACTCTATAGGTTATACTTAATAAGTAAATAGATAAGAGAGAAGAAGCGGTGCGTTAACACCGCCTCTCTGTTACCCACGATCAAATGAATAACAATAAAGAAAAACAACGAGAATATAAAAAAGTATGTTGTCCTAATTGTAATAGCCACAGCGTCGTAAAGCGAGGATTAAGACAGACAGAGAACAGAGGAAAAATACAGCGTTTCGGTTGTAACGACTGCGGAAAAAGATTTGTTCAAGATGACGGCTTTTTCCGAATGAGAAATAATCCTCAAAAGATAACTCTTTGTTTGGATTTGTTTTACAGAGGAGTTTCAACAAGAAAAGTTCAGGAACATTTACAAGCATTTTATCCTCACAATTCTTCTCACAAAACAATTTATGAATGGGTTATTAAGTATGCTCAAAAGATTTCTAAATTCACAGACAATCTTAAACTGAATGTTGGAAAAGAATTACAGATTGACGAAATGGAATACGGAAGAAGAAAACATCATAGAAGAAAAGGCGTAGATAGAAATTGGTTTATTGATGCTATTGATTGTCAAACGAGGTTTATGGTTTCTTCTGAATATGTTAAACAAAGAAAACAGAAAGAGATTAAGAAAGTTTTAGCAAGAGCAAAGAAAAACACAAGCGAACAATTTAAGATAATATCCTCTGATGGACTTCTCGCATATCCAAGAGCCGTTAAGTCGTCTTTTGGTTATCATAGATTTCAGAGAGGGGAAATAAAGCACCAGATAATAAATGCTTCAAAGGATGAGGGCTTTTGTATAATGATTGAAAGATTACATAATTCAATCCGAGAAAGAACAAAGACCTTTAGAGGTTTTCACGGAAGCGTGGAAAGTGCTAATTCCGTAATGAAAGGTTACGAGATATTTTATAACTTCATAAGAAAGCACCAAGCAATAGGCAAATGTCCTTATGAATTGGCTTGTCCTGAATTTAAAGAGAAATTAAATGAGCCGAATAAGTGGCTTTCGCTTATTCAGTTAGCAAAGCAAAATAATTAAAATGGCTAAACGAGTTTATTATAGAGAAAAGAAGATGAGTGAACATAAAATTATTTGTGGAGATTGTGTTAAGGAATTGAAGAACCTTAAAGACGAAAGTGTGGATTTAATCGTTACAGACCCTCCGTTCAACATAGGGAAAAAATACAATTCTTATGCCGACAGGCGAAGTAAAGAAGATTATTTGGAATGGTGTAAGAGTTGGCTTAAAGAATGTGTTAGGGTTTTGAAAGACGGCGGGGCGTTGTATCTGTTTAATTATCCCGAGAACAATGCTTATTTAATGCCTTTCCTTGATGAGCACTTAACCTTTAAGCGTTGGATGACATGGCACTATCCAACTAATACGGGAATGTCCCCGACAAACTTCACGAGGACACAGCACTCTATTTTATTTTACATAAAGGGCGATAGACCAAATGTTTTCAATAAAGAGGATATTGCCGAACCATACAAGAACCCAACGGACAAGAGAATAAAGGCGTTAATTGAAAGCGGGAAAAAAGGAAGAACCCCTTATGATGTTTTCCATTTTAATCTCGTGAAGAATGTAAGCAAAGACAAGACAAAACACCCATGTCAAATTCCCGTTTCCTTAATTGAGATTTTTGTTAAGGCAAGTTCAGACGAAGGTGATTTGGTTTTGGATCCTTTCGGAGGAAGTTTCTCAACGGCTCACGCTTGTAAGAAATTAAATAGAAATTCATTAAATATAGAGTTAGACCCTGAATATTGCGAGATTGGAAAACAGAGATTAAAGGGAATTAAAGAAGATGAAAACTGAGGATTGGTTGAAAGAAGCCGACGCTGTTGTAATAGAGTGTGAGGAAGAAGATATAAGCCCACATACTCTTGTTTTAGTTAGACCTTTCAACACAAAGACACAGGAACTTCTCGCAAATATCGGGAAACAGATGACACTCCAAGAGGCGTTCAAAATAGAAAAAAGACAGATAGCCAAAGGAGATAATTTAATCTCCTATCTCCAGAGCAGAATAGGAAAGAAAGAGTTTGACTAAATTTTTTTAGGACAATTAAGTCCCGTTAAGGTAACAATGTATGGTGGTATTGGCTTTGACTGTTTTCTGAAGAGTATTTTAGATTAATTATATTTTTAAACGCTGGCTGACTTCCAGTTTTATGAAATTGAGTTTGGTTATTCCAACTTATAATGAGAGGGAAAATATAAGAGGTCTTATTT
>JAHJRM010000078.1 GCA_018830905.1 Nanobdellota archaeon | reverse complement strand
AATTAAGCAACAACTTTTTCAGATAGAATATTATTTTTGGTCAGAATCCAATTAAGTTTAATTATGTTTTTTATAAATTCATTCTCAGTATTCAATTTGTAATAATTGGATTTTCCGACCTGTCGCGTCTTTGTCAAAATTCCTTCCTTAATCCACCTGTCAAAGAAATTTATTATAGAATTGTAACTAACATTACTTTCTCTTGCTATTTCTGTCATAGGATAATCAAAAAAGTAATTTCCAATTAGAAAATCCAAGACCCGAAGCTGAGGAGTATCCCCGAACTGCATAAGGAAAAATGATTTGTTTTCTTTTTCTTTCATGTTATATTATAATACATACTATTTTTAAATGTTTCCATAAATTAAGGATTATTTCAGTCATAGAAACATTTAAATTATCTTTCTTATTCTATGGTTGATGTCTTTGGATTTGGAAAAAGCGAGACTAATGTATAAGTTAGCTGTATCAAAAGGGAACTGGGGCGCTAAATATGACCGGCTTGAGCATTTCAAAAGATTCCCAAATCTGAAACAAATAATCAAAGAGCTTTCGAATAAAGGCTGGTTAGTAATAAAGTCAAAACCAAATTATACTGGAATATCTTTAAACACTAAATACAAAAAAGAAATTATAGATTTCATCGAAAAAGAAATGCCTGATATAACGGGAATCATTTCTTAATTCTCTGTGACTAATAATCCAAAATCATCCCTCAAATAAATCGTCCCACCAGAATTATCTAAATCAAAACTTTTCTCTTCTCCCCCTCCTAAAGTTCCATTAAACACAAACTTCGCACGACCTTCGCCTTTGATTGTCCAGCCGTTTATGTCGCAGGCGAAGTTGCAAGTATTGGTTATATAATTTGAATTGATGATGTTGATGCAACTTGAGCATGGGTCTGTTGATGGTTTGCAGAGATTTATCTTATTTTGAGTGCAGGTGTTCCAGGCACTTTCTATTTCTTGTGAATATTTGTCTTTGCCGGAATAGAAGTAAGGATTCGCAAATCCGTTTTCAACTATTTTTACGTTTATGTTTTCGTTTCCTAATTGGATGTAGGCGAGCGTTCTGAAGTATTTGTCTTGACGCTCGCCGACGAACTCAAGAGTTACTTGTTTGTTTAGGATTAAATTTTCTAAGAATGTTTTTGCTTCTTCGTAAAGAAACTCTCCCCGTTCTGGAGTGTTAATTCCTAAAAGTCTTATGCTTGTTCCGTTGCTTACAATAGTGTCGCCATCTATTACTCTTTCTACAAATGCTGTTTGCTTGTTTTGACTTATTAGGAAATTCTCTAGAGAGTTGTCAAGAGTGTTATAATTTATTGCTAGAAATATTATCATTAATAAGGATAGGATGAATAGGTCTTTTTTCTTTTGGTGATTCATTAAAAGGAGAGGGATTAGGCGTTAAAAAATATTATTGGGATTCAATGCAGATAAAGAGAAAATTAGTGTAGGAGAAAGAACACCGAAGTATCCTAACAATAACCGAAGTTAATGCCTCCTACGAAAATATAGATATCTTAAGGTTTTTTAAACTTTTTGGTTCTTACAATCTTCGGAATAGAATTGTAACGAGACCTAGAATTATTACTATTGCCATAAGTGATGCTAGAACAAATAGGATGTTCTTTAGGTTTGATCCTGTTGTATCTTCTTGATCTGTTTCTTGCTCGTCTAGTGTTATGTGGCTGAATTGGTCAAGGTATTTGTTTGTGTAAAACTCGTCGAACTGGATTAGAGATGTTGGCCTTTCTTTGTCTTTTTTCCCTCCGAGGATTATTGTGTTGTCACCAGAGTCTTCTTCTATATTGACAACTTTAATAGAGTATGTTTGTGTAGTGGAGTCTTCTCCGTCAGAGACTAATATTTCTATTGGTACATAAGTGTCTTCAGTCACATCAGGGGCGGTTCCTGTAATTAGACCTGTAGCTGAATCTATTGAAAGCCATACAGGATTTCGAGTTAGTGAATATGTAAGTGTATCTCCGTCAGCATCTGTCGCTACAACTTGGTAAGTGTATGAAGAATCTTCGTTTACTTCTGTTATTGGCGTTGAGGTTATTACAGGTGCGTGGTTTGTTGGAATTATTGCGGGGACATCTTTTACAGTTAGGATATAGCTTTGAGTAACAAATCCTTTGCTATCTGAAACTTTTATTATTACTTTCCATGAGCTATCTTTGTTAACATCTTGTGCTGTTCCAGTTACTTTTCCTGTGTTTTGGTTAATTGATAACCATCCTGGTCCTTGTATAATTGAATAAGTCAGTGCGTCTTCGTCAGTATCTGTCGCCGTAACTTGGTAAGTGTATGCTGAACTTTCATTCACGCTTGTTACTGGCGTTGAGGTTATTACGGGTGCGTGATTTGTTGGAGTGTTTATTCCGTTAACAACCATAGAAATTTTTGCAATGTTGCTGTTCGATTTTCCATCGTTTGCTTTGAATGTGAATGAATCTTCTCCATCAAAATCTCTATT
>JAHJRM010000077.1 GCA_018830905.1 Nanobdellota archaeon | reverse complement strand
AGAAATCTTTGAGGATTTGATGGACATTGACGGAGCAAAAACAATTCTAAAAGATATAAATGAAAACAAAATAAAAATGAAGATTATCGAAACAAAAGTCCCATCACCGTTTGCAATCCATCTTGTAATGCAAGGCCACACCGACTTACTAAGAATCGAAGACAAACAATCTTTCCTAAGAAGAATGCATGAATTGCACATGAAAGACATCATAGCCAAAGGGATGTTGGAGAACTAAAATTCTATACTGAACAAGCTCGCCTCCGGCTCGCTTTAAGTTACGCTTCGCTATCACTCAGCAAATTTGCTTAATTAATAATCAAAATCTTCTATGAACTTGTATGGTTTTACTTGGTTATCAATTGTATCAATCGTGAGCGAAGCGATCCTATCTAGAATTAGCGAAGCGCATAAATTATTTAACTCTCAAAATCTTATAACAAACATGACCACAAAATACGAATTCATAAATAAAACCCTATTCTTTCCAGAAAAAGGAATTCTCGCAGTCGGAGATTTGCACATTGGTTACGAAACCGCGCTATTAAACTCAGGAATTATTCTTCCAGAAATACAGGCAGAAGAAGTAATCAAAGAATTGAAGGAAATAATAGAAGAAATAAAATCAAAGAAATACAAACTAAAGAAAATTATTTTCCTTGGAGACATAAAACACGCCTTCGGCTACGAGTGGAAAGAAAAAGCCAATTTCAAAAAGGTTCTTGAATTTCTAAAAGAATACATTCCAGGAAAAAACGTAGTTCTCGTTAAGGGCAACCACGATACTATGGAACTTGGAACGCACCTAAAAGACCACCACATCGAAGGAGATGCGTTTTTCGCACACGGCCACCAACAGTTAATTCAGATGTACGATAAAAAAATAAAAACAGTAGTTTCAGGACACCTGCATCCATCAGTCACTCTAAAAGAAAAGCACGGAGCAAAAAAAGAAACATACAAATGCTTCATAACAGGAAAGTCAAAAGGGAAAACTTTCTTCATCTTGCCAAGTTTCCTAAACTTCGTTGAAGGCACACCAGTAAATACTTACAAAGAAGACTACATCGAATCGTTCTCAATAGTTCCAGAAAAAGACATCCTAAACTTCGACGTCTACGTCATCGGGAAAAATAAAGTTTACAAGTTCGGGAAGATTAAAGATTTATAATATTTAACATTTAAAATGTTCTGTAACCTGCTGCCAAGAATAAACTCTTCTGACGCTATCTATTTCTCTGCCCCTGTTCCACGGCTGATCTAATAAAACTGCATCTATACCATTGCTTCGACAATCTTCAGCATATTCCAGAGAATCTTCAATGATAGTTCTAACTCCTAATTCTATGCAGTACTGTGATTTTGTCTTATCATTTCGGAAATCAACATAAGCATTGTGAGAAAAATGAACAGCTTCAATTTGTGGAAAATATTTTCTTAAAACTCTTTCAGTCAGTCCTTTAAGTTTTTTGTGTCTAGATGTGATTGAAATTAATCTGTTGTCTCTAGCTAATCTTTTTACTCCCTCGACAGCTCCTTTGACAGGACTTAACTCAACAAAGTGAATGCCTCCAAGAAATTCTTCCACTCTCCTACCAGCTTCTTCATCACTGCCTCCCCATACTTCTGAGAACTTGTAAGAATGAAAATCCTCTTTTATTAATCCAGTCCCATATCTCTCATTATGAAATCCTGCTAAACTGGGAACCATATCCAACAATACATCATCTATATCTATTGCAATTAACATAATTTAGGCAAAAACTTTTGGTTTAACTTCATTTGTATTCTAAAGAATATATTAAATGGGCACGGAGGGAATCGAACCCCCTTCTGCTGCTCTGGAGGCAGCTATACTGCCAGTGTACTACGCACCCTAATTTTTACAAGAAGTCTCAGATTTTTAAGGTTGTTGTTTTAGAAAAAGCAGCTAGCTCACAATTAATCACAAACCACCATACAGAATTAATTTACTGATTTTACAGACTTAATTTTTTCTTAAACGAACAATTGAGCAAAGCCAATTGTGAGCCAATCAATCAGCGAGCAGAGCTCGCTCTATATCTTCTTCCCAGCCATCCGCTTCATCTCTTCAATTTCCTCTCCAGAAATCGACGCACCCTTAAACTTCAACGCATAAAGGAGCGCATCAAGAACCAAAGCTCCCTTCAAATGAACCAAACCCTTCTTATGCGCAATATAGGCCAGCTCTGGCGAGCGAATAATCTTGAAATTCTTAAATGCATCAACATTCTTTTTCTGAACACTAACATCAATGTGAAACTTTTTCCCCAGAAACTTACGCAAATTATCCGGCTTCTCAACGAGCATCCTTGTCGTCCTCTCATCAATCACAATAAGACTCTCTACACCCCTATCTCTAAGAATCGCGCTCAAAGCAAGACACGACGCTTCACCCAAATCCATTATATGAACATCTTTCCCCCTTCCCCTAAAAAGAGTATT
>JAHJRM010000076.1 GCA_018830905.1 Nanobdellota archaeon | reverse complement strand
TGGTAGAAACAGAGATTTGTTTAACAAGCAATTCCTGCTTAATTTGTCTCGCTCAGAAGTCGCTCGATATTCAAAAGTAATAATCATAAATCTGCGTTTGTTTTTTATTGTTTCTCAGACAAATTTGCGAGCGTAGCGAGCGGGCTAACTTTTGTTTTGAAAACAATAATGCTTAAAAATAGTTAAATTGTCTTTTTACTATGGGTAAAAATAATCCTGTTGAAGATATTGTTTTTGGATAATACTGGTCTTGATGAAGGTTTTGTGGGAGTAATGGAAACATCTCGTGTAGGGGGAGTTATCTATAAAGATTTTAAAGATGGTGGAAGGGTTATACTTAGTTCTTTAAATCCTAAGGGCGGTTATTTCTATTACTTTCCTGATGTTCCTGAATCTTTATGAAGAGTATAGGAAGAGGAAGGAAGAAGAGGGGAATTTTCCCCGCCCACCCAACCCTAAAATAATTTAGTAAAATCAATATGGGTTCCTGTTTAATTTTGCAATAATCTTCTTTTCAGTAACGTTTATTAAATATTTCTAACTGATGTGATGATGGAGAGGGGGTTTAGATTGTTTTTGATACCTTTGTTTTTTATGGGTGTAGTTTGTGCTGTTTCTTTTGTTAGTGCAGATACGATTGTTTTAAACTCTGGCGTTAGCCAAGAAGTCATGGTAAATGTTGGTGGGGGTGTTGGTGGTTCTTTCTTTGGAATTGTTCCTACGACTCCGGTGGTTGTTGTACCTCCTGTAACTCCTGAGAGTCCTGGAGGCGGAACTACTGGAGGAACCACGGGCACTACTGTAACCGTTGCTGTTAATCCGACTACGCTTAGTATAGATATGCAAGTGGATACTGTCGTTAGGGCGAACATAAGTGTTACGAATCTTCTTGAAACAGAGCAGACTGTTTCTGTTAGTCAGTTGGAGCTTGATGATATGATAATTTTTGAGGAGAGTTTAGTGATTCCCGGTTCGCAAACAGTTACGCTTGAAGTGACGTTTGCTGCTCCTGCAGAAGCAGGAGTTTATACTGGGAAAATAATTATTGGTGGTAAGGTTGTGTCTGTTGCGTTGAACGTAAAGACCCTTTTGCTTCTCTTTGATTCTAACATAGTTGTTCTCAATGATGATTATACTGTTAGTCAGGGAGAGGAGTTGAAGACGCTTGTGACTCTTATTCCAATGGGAGATAAAGCAAGAATTGATGTGACCCTTGATTTTGTGATTAAAGATTATGCTGGTAAGACCTATTTAACGAAGAGTGATACACTTTTGATTGAAGATTATACTGAGGTTAAGAGGGATTTTGATACAGGGACACTTCCCCCTGGAAATTATGTTATTGCTCTGAATCTTGTTTATGCTGGGGGGGTTGCTCCTTCTAGTGCGCACTTTGTTGTTATTGAAAGAAGTGTTTCGGGTATTTTGGGAAAAATAATTTTATTCATAATAATTATTATGTTATTGATAGTTGTTGGATTGATAATCTTCTTCATAATCAAGAGGATTAAGGACAAAGATGAAAACCAGCCTGGAGCTTCTGCGCCTGCGGCTGAAAGTCCTGCGCCCGCGCAAGAATCGCAAGGTGACTTTTTCCCTCAATTTCCTGGGACTATGGGGTAAGGCGAGCGGAGCGAGCTAAAGGAAAGTGTCCCGCCCACCCAACCCAAAATAATGTGGTAAAATCAAGTTTGGTCCCTTTAGTTATTCTGGATTTAATCTGCGAGCGAAGCGAGTAATGTTTAAATATTTGATTCTTGAGTAGCTTATATGTTAATAGGTCTTGTTGGAAAGCCGTCTGCAGGGAAATCGACTTTTTTCAAAGCTGCGACTCTCGCAGATGTAGCGATTGCTTCTTATCCTTTTACAACAATAAAGCCGAACACTGGTGTGGGATATGTTAAAGTTGATTGTATTGATACTCATTTTGGTGTGAAGTGCAATCCGCGTCACGGGTTTTGTGTTAATGGGAAGAGGTTTGTTCCGGTTGAGATGATGGACGTCGCTGGTTTGGTTCCTGGGGCGAGTGAAGGGAAGGGTCTTGGAAATCAGTTTCTTGATGATTTGAGGCAGGCAGATGCTTTTATTCATGTTGTAGATTGTTCTGGAAAGACAGATTCTGAAGGAAAACCAGTTGAGAATTACAATCCTGCAAAAGATATTGAATTTTTGGACCGTGAGCTTGACAATTGGTTCTTTAATATACTGAATAAAGCATGGAAGAGTTTTGCTAGGAGAGTTGACCAGGAGGGAGAGTTTGCCCCTTCTGTTGCTAAGCAATTTTCTGGGTTGAAGATTACTGAAGAGGATGTGAGGGGCGTTCTCTTGAATGTTGGGCTGCCGCCGAAGCCGAGTTTCTGGAGTTCTGATGAGTTGATGAAGTTTGCTTCTGCTCTTAGGAAGAAAGGTAAACCAATGATAATCGCTGCGAATAAAGTTGATCTTGAAAAGGGGAGGGAAAATTATGAGAAGTTAAAGAAAGATTTTCCTGAGTTGATGATTGTCCCGTGTTCTGCAGATTCAGAATTAGCTTTAAGGGAAGCAGATAAATCTGGATTAATTAATTATGTTCCTGGTGAGAGGGAGTTTGAAGTTAAAGGCGAGTTAAATGATAAACAGAAACAGGCTTTGGATATTATAAAGGAAAATGTTTTGGATAAGTTTGATGAGGGCACTGGGGTGCAGAGTGTTTTGAATTCTGCGGTATTTGATTTGTTAAAGTATCTTTATATTTTCCCTGCGAGCGCAAATAAATTGGGGGATAGTAAGGGGAATATTCTTCCTGATTGTTTCCTTTTACCTGGAGGTTCTACTGCTTTGGACTTTGCTTTTTTTCTTCATACTGACTTTGGTAAGAATTTCATAAAAGCGATTGATGCGAAGACGAAGAAAGCGCTTGGAAAAAGTTACGAATTAAAAAGCGGTGATGCGCTGGAGATTGTTACTCGATGAAGGCTTTATCATTAAAACAACCATGGGCAGAATTGGTTCTTCAGGGAAGGAAGGTTGTTGAATTACGGAAATGGAACACTAATTTCCGAGGAGAGTTTTTGATTCATAGCTCAAAGGTTCCTGATTTAGAAGGAATGAAGAGGTTTGGATTTGACGAGTTGCCGAATGGATTTATTGTCGGAAAAGCAAAATTGATTGGCGTTAAAAAATATTCTGATAATGATGAATTGGAGAAAGATAATAGTAAACATTTGGCAGAGACGGGAGAGTGGGGGGGATATGGTTTTTTATTGGAAGATGTAAAAAGGATTAATGCGATTCCTGCGAAGGGAAAATTGAATTTCTGGGATTTTAAGGAGGAATTAAAATGAAATATGAATTTGCTCCAGATATTCAGAAGATTGCCGAGGAGATTTCTGTTTTGCTTTTTCCTAATGTGAAGTTAGGGAGGATTAGATGTTTTAGGAGTTATGGGAGTTCATCTAGGGGGACGATTGCGAGATGTCATACAATTGGTAAGTTGATGCAACAAACGATAGGAGTTCCTGCTTATTATGGTTTGGAGTTTATTTCAAAAAGGTTCGACAAGATGGATTCTGAAGAACAGATTAAAGTTATAATCCATGAGCTGATGCATATCCCTGCAACATTTGGTGGAGGATTCCGACATCACAATCTTGTTTGTGATGAAAATGTTGAAAAGACTTACCAGGTTTATAGGGCAAAGAAGGAGGAGAGTGATGAAAAAAATTTCTTTCAATCATAAGGGTAAAAAAATTTCTTTAAATTGTCGAGAGTGCGGTTTTTTCAGTTTGGGTTTAATGTTTAGGTCAAAATGGACTATGTCCTGTGTTTTTGAATTTGAAGAAATTACTAATTTTAAGATAAGTTCCATTTTTGTTTTTTTCCCCTTTGTTGCTATTTGGCTTGACAGCGACGGGAAAGTGATGGAAATTAAAAAGATAGAGCCATTTACACTTTTGACTTTTCCTAAAAAATCTTACCGAACTCTTGTGGAGGTTCCCATCAACGAGGGCAATTCGGAAATTGTGCGTTCTCTCGTCGGTGATTAGAAAGATTTAAATACAGAAACTAGTTCATTTGATTGATTAATTAAAAGGAGGTAAACAATGGGAAAAATTGTTGTTAAAAAGGTTATAACCAGAAAGCCAGGACATCTCTATTATGTTGATGGTGTAGGGAATGTTTGTGAAGCTGTCATGGCTAGAGGCGGAGGAAAGAGGAAAAAGAAAGCTGCTAAGAAGAAGCCTGCCGCTAAGAGAAAACCTGCTAAGAAAAAGAGAAAGTAGTTGAGATTCCTTTTTTATTTTTTTATATTATTTAATTTATTTTTGTTTGATTTCTGTTTAATTATTTTAAAATTGTTTTTTGTATATCCCATAGATATATGTCCTACCCTAAATTAACTTAGTAAAATCATTGATGGTTCTTGTTAATCTAATGGCGGGCGACGCGAGACACGATGAGAGGTATCAAGTTTCCCCTTGCATTAACCTTCCTTTTATTACGTGCAAATTTGAATGAGCCTTATAGGCTCACCGACTTCGTCGGACGCTCGTGAGGATACACTTCGCGTAATGAGTCTTACAGACTCACCGACTTCGTCGGACGCTCGTGAGGATACACTTCGCGTAATGAG
>JAHJRM010000075.1 GCA_018830905.1 Nanobdellota archaeon | reverse complement strand
TTCCCGTTCCAACTTCGTTGGCTCCCTTTCCCAAAAGGAAGGGGTGACTTGTTAGGGGAAACGTAGTTTCCCGTTCCAACTTCGTTGGCTCCCTTTCCCAAAAGGAAGGGGTGACTTGTTAGGGGAAACGTAGTTTCCCATACGAGCCCCGATAGTTCAGAGGCCAAGAATGCTGCCCTTTCAAATGGCAATGCTGTTGACGTTTGACTCAGAGCGAAGCGATGAAGCACGGCGGTGACCCGGGTTCGAATCCCGGTCGGGGCGTTTCGCAGATGGATTCGTCATTGATACATGAGACAAGAATTCATCTGCCCGATATTCGGACAAATCGGTTTAAACAAAAAGGGAAAATCGAAAAAAACCGTTGGTTGTTTTCAGGTTCGAATCCCGGTCGGGGCGTATAATGTTGAACAAGTGAGAAACATTATTTCCTGAAACTGAACGACAGGAACCCAATTTTCGAATCCGAGCGACTTCGTGGTAGCGATCAAACCTTTAAGATAATTAACGCGTGCGAGGTCGTGAGCAGGGCGGGGCGTTTCGTTTAAAATTTGTTTCGCGAAAGTTTTAAATAAAACCAATTAGTATAGATTATATGGAACAAGAAAGAATAAGCATACCCAAAAAAGTATATGAAGAACTCTTAGAAGAGGTTGGCATATTAAGAAATTCTGAAATGATAGATGCCATCAGGGAAAGTAACGACGCTAAAAGAGAAGGAACAAAAACTTGGGAAATCAAGATTTAGAAATATAACTTGTGAGAACCAACAGCTACAACAATAATTTCCTTGTTTTTATCATCAATCTCATAAATCATTCTTAAATCTCTTCCAAACCAACAACTCCAAAAATCTTTTAATTTTCCTTTTAGCTTATGCGCTCCAAGATTTATTCTAGGGTTTTGTTTTAATAATTCCAACTTTTTTATTATTTTATCATCAAGAAACTCATGAAATTGTTTCTCAGCCTTTTTGCTTCTTGTAGTTATTTTATACATCCATCAAGAATACGAAGACTTTTTAATAAATCTTGCTCCTTGTTCTAATCCCTTTCGCCTTCCGGTCGGGGCGTCCTAAAGATAAGAAATATTTAAATAGAAGTAAGATTAATCTTATTTATGATAATTGATATGACTAAGATGAGTTCAAGAGGACAGGTAGTAATTCCATTAGATTTACGTAAAGGTATTAATGAGGGGGATAAATTAATCGTGATAAGAAAAGATGATGAAATCATTTTGAAAAAGTCTATTCCTGAAACAGCCCTATTATCGGAGAAATCCTTTGCTAAAACATGGCTTAATAAAAAAGAGGATGAAGCATGGAAGGACTTGTAAAAGGAGATGTAATCGTCATAGATTTTCCTTTTTCAAGTTTGAAGGAATCAAAAAGAAGACCTGTATTAATTCTCAAAGTTCCTAAAGGAGGAGACATAATAGTAAATCAAATAACAGGTTCTTCTTATGAAAAATCTGTTGAAATAAAAATAGAAAATAATAATTTCAAGCAAGGAAGTCTAAAAAGAGAAAGTTTTGTTAGGATTGATAAAATAGGTTCTATTGAAAAAACATTAATAAAATATAAGGTTGGTTCTTTAAAACCTGAAAAATTCAATGAAATTATAGATAGAGTAATTTCTTTTTTGAAATATTAAGTCCTTTTAATTTAAGGGTTAATGGAGAACATATATTTATATAAAAAGGGAACTGACTATCACAGAAAATTAATATCCTTCCTAAAACTTATATACTTCTCTCTCCTTTCTCTTACAATGAAACCATTCAAAGCGAACATAGAGAAAGAGGTCTTGAAGAATAATTATTTTCGAAAAGTTTTGTTCACAGGAAAACACGAGCAACTCGTTGCGATGTGCCTCAAGCCAAAAGAAGAAATTGGAAATGAAATCCATAAAAAGGTTGACCAGTTTTTTAGAATTGAACAAGGCGAAGCGAAATTTGTTCTTTTCAACGGAAAGAAAACCTACACTGCAAAGACCGACGATGCAGTAATCATTCCTGCAGGAACTTTTCACAATATAATTAATAATTCAAAAACAAAAAAGTTAAAATTATACACTATCTATTCTCCACCAAACCACAAACCTAAAACAATCCACAAGACAAAAGCAGACGCAGAGCTGGCAGAACACTAAACCTTACTAATCTCACCAGTCTTCCTTTTTTGAATATTAAATTTATCAAGAATCTTCATAACCTCATCCCTTCTCTCTGCATTTCCAAGTCCCTTCCAACTTAGTAATATCATATCGACCCCTTCGTCAGTCTTTTTGATAGCTTCCTCAACCATATCTTCCGTAAGGGGAAAAGCATATTGTGGAATAATATGTGATATCGCCACGTTTGATTTTAATTGTATGCTGTTAAAATTTGGGCAGTAATGTGGGCCCCCTATTGCAATAGCGACTTCATTGTAAGGATTCTCTTCAAGGTTCTCTATTGTCTCAACAATCGTTTTCGCAATGACAAAACCCGCTTTCCTATCTGACCATTCGTTCTCCGAAGAACCTATCTCAATAAACAAACACGGTTTGTCTATTAACGGTCCGTGGTGCGTCACTTCTAGGGCAACTTTATAATTATTTAGATTGAACTCCTTAGCATTATTATTAAGCCTTTCAAAAATTTGTTTCATAAACAAAGCAGAGGTCTTACAAACCTTTCCCCTAACTCCTCCAAAATCCGCAGAGCGCCAATTTCCAGGAGCGTGAACTGAAAGAGTTTTTTTCCCACTTTCCGAAACATGTTTAGAAGCAAAAATGACAAAATCTGCCGAATTCAATATATCTAAATCAAGATTTTCAGTGTAAACCATATCTTCCTCAACAAGGCAAATATTATTATGTCCTATCTGGGTGAGATGTGATATAATATTCATACCTGCCTTATCCTTCTTAGACGCTACAACTAAAATCTTTTCATACATGACTTTTCGAATAGACTTCTATTTAAAAATTTTAACCAAAAAGCTTTATAAGTGTAAAATCTTAAATTTATCATGGTGGAAGATAAGGAAGATTCAACAATTCCCGGAATGAGCTTATCTAATAATTATTCTATCAAAATGCCTCCTCTGCCAGAGTCTTCTGAAAAAGTACAAAAAGAGTTGGACAAAACTAAGAAAGAACTTGAAAAAGTGAAATCAATGCTGGTAAAAAAATACCCATTCATTCACGCTATTGGAATCCTTCCAAAACAGGCGCTAAAATCATTTATTGATGAAGATGTTGGGGAGAACATTCCTGAAGAAGAATTTAAAAAGATACAGAAAAAGATTCACCTTTATATTATAATTCCTGAAGAAAAATTCAAAGAAATTCCCAAAATAAAGAAGGAAATTGTCGCAGATTTAGACAAAGCAAAACAGAATGCCTGGGTTTATGTCAAAACACCCGTGGATGTTTGGGAAGCCGGCCTTGATAGTAAATTCGAGATGGT
>JAHJRM010000074.1 GCA_018830905.1 Nanobdellota archaeon | reverse complement strand
TGTATCTGAATCTCTAAGAAATTCTCTTTCTTTTCAAGTGTCAGAGCACTAGATGTTCCAGCTCTTTTCAAAATTCTCTTAAAATTATCAAGATTTATTCCAAGAATCTCATCACCCGTCTCAAAAACCGAAAACGCCGTTTTAGGCAGAGCAAAACCAATCATCGACACGTTAGCAGGATCTGTTGCAGTTATACTCATTCCCGCATCATTAACCTTCACTCGAACCTCTAGTACAAGATCAGAAATTATCTCAATAGCCTTCGATAAAAGTGCAGGATTGTCGAGTTTGATTAACATTTTCTAAAAAGACGCGAATTGCTTTTAAGCATTATTATTATAGAGTATAAGGTAATTATATAAAGTTTTACACTGTTTTCTCAACTCAACAAAAAGCTTATATAATCAAACCCTTTAATTGACAAATGGAACAATTTAAGACAAATGCAAACGAAATAATCGCAAGATTAGCTAGGCTTCAAAAGGACATGAACTCTGTAAAAGAGCAAATTGAAGATATAACTCTAACAAAAGATGACCTGGATGCCCTTGAAAAAGCCGAAGAAGAATTTAATTCTGGAGAGACTATTTCTCATAAAGAATTAAAAAAGAGCTTGGATTATGGTGTTTAAGTTAAATTATAGTTCTCAATCAAGAAAATTTCTAAGGAATTTAGATAAGCCAATTTTTAAAAGAATTATAGTCCGACTTGAAAAACTTGAAAAAGAGCCTATCCCGAGTGATTCCAAGTTCATTGGAAGGGATAATGGGGAGAGAGTCTTTCGTTACAGGATTGGCAATTATCGGGTTCTGTATAAAATAAAAGAAAAAAATAATATACTCCTAGTCTCAAGAATTGATAAGAGACAAAGGATTTACAACTAACATCTATTTTTCAAATTATCTAATTATATAAAGTAAGAAGGTTTATCAATAAAATGGCTCCAGACAAAGAAAAAAGCGCGAAAGAAAAGAGAATCAGAAACCTAACTTCTCTCTATTATTCAAAGCCAGAAGTTCAGAAAGCCATCTTTGATTTCTCTGAAGGAAGAGAGGTAACTCCAAGATATTTTGATGGTTTCGGAAAACGTCCCGACTCGCTTCAATACAAAGGAGACGTATTTGAACTCATCAAAAAAGGAGCAACATCACTACACTGCTCTGAAGAAATCTGGAACGACCCTCTAAAAATAGAAACTGGAATGAACCGGAAGCAAATGGACGAACTCCGGGCTGGCTGGGACTTACTTCTTGATATAGATAGCAAGTACTTTGATTACAGTAGGGTATTCGCAAAAATAGTTGTAAAAATCCTCCACTTTCATGGAATAAAAAATTTCGGAATTAAATTCTCTGGTTCAAAAGGTTTCCATATAATTATACCCTCCAAAGCATTTCCGCGAGAGATAAACGGAGTGAAAACCTCAGATATGTTTCCAGAGTGGCCTAGAATAATGACTCAGTTTATAATGGATCTATCTAAAAAAGAATTAGTTGAGGACGTGACCGAACTGACAAAGTTGAGTGCTGGATTCAGCAAATATGTAAAAGATTTTGAAGCTCCAAAAGAAGTTATGCCGGATCTTATTCTTGTTTCTCCAAGACATCTTTTCAGAATGCCTTATTCTCTTCACGAAAAAACCTCCTTAGCGAGTGTGGTTATAACTCCTGAAGAGCTTGAGAACTTCCAACCACGAGACGCGGACCCTCTAAAAGTGAAAATAAGAAACTTTATGCCTGAATGCGAGGAAGGGGAGGCATCGGATTTGCTCCGAGAATCTCTCGACTGGCACAAGAACAGAGCTCCCGAAGAGTCTCAAGATTCATCTTCAATAGAAAAAAAAGAATTCAAACAGAATTTCTCCCCCCTAAAGATAAAAAATCTAACAGATGATATAATTCCCCCATCAATAAAAAGACTTCTCCAAGGAGTTGGCGACGGAAGAAAGAGATCTCTCTTTGTTATACTAAACTTTTTCAGAGCAATAGGCCTAGAAAAACTAGAAATAGAAAAAAGAATAAAAGAATGGAACGAGAAAAATGAGGAGCCTCTTGAAGAAAAATACATTAATGCACAAATGGCCTGGAGCTACAGAAACAAAATAATACTTCCTCCTAATTATGACAAAGACTATTACAAAGGCATAGGGATAATTCCAACTCCAGAAGAACTCCGATTCAAAAACCCTTTAAGTTACATTTCTAAGAAAATAAATATGAATAGCCCCTATGAAAATAAACCAAAAAAGAAAAAACCCTCTGTAAAAAAGAAAACCCCTGTAAAAACTAATTAAAAAGAAAAATCTGGAATCATCAAATGAAAGTTCCTCAGACATCAACAATATTTAAAAACATCTCTCGTCTATTTGTAACATGAAAAAAAAGGTGTTGGTTGGTCTGTTTTTCCTAATGTTCTTTGTGTCTTTTTCCTTTGTCTCAGCGCAAGTGAATAAGTCAACAGAACAAGAAAAGATAAACGAAGCATATTCTTGTCTAACCGATGCCGTAAAAGACAATTGTGGAACTCTCACGACAGAAGAAAAAATATTTTCACTTCTCTCAATTAGTCAGTGTAAATCCGAACTTCTTGAAGACTCTTCAAATTCTGAAGAGTGTTGGCCGAAGGGAAATTGTAACCTAAAGACAACCGCTCAGGCAATCCTAGCTCTTGATAAAAAAGGAG
>JAHJRM010000073.1 GCA_018830905.1 Nanobdellota archaeon | reverse complement strand
GGAAGAGAAGAGGGTGATTGAGGGGAGAGGGAGATAATTCTTGCCCACAAAAATTTATAAAGGTATATCATCTGATATAACTATGAAAAGAGGCGTTCTGAAAGGGAAAGAGTTGTGATGGAGACAAAAATGATAAAGAAAGAAACTTCAGCACGATGTCCTAGATTGGACACTGTCCTGATGGTAGAAGAATTCATAAAAGACAGCGATGGAGAATTCAGAAAAAAACAACTTTGGGAAGCATTGCCGAGGAAAATGATGTATCAAACATTTAGTGTAACTTTGGATTATTTGATTGTTTCTGGAAAAGTTTCTGTTGATTCAGAAGGAAAAATTGGCTGGATATTTTACCCTAAACAAGCAGAAAAAAGATTAAAAGAAGCACATTTATTTTGGAGAAAGAAATGAAAAATTGCGAGATTCAGTTTGCCAATAAAAAGCTCCAAGAAGCTTTTGAAAAAATTGATGATTTTCAATTAAGAAAAAATTTAGAGCGGGCTTTTGAAGATATTTGTAAAAATCCTTTTTGTGGTATACAAATTCCTAAAAGATTGATACCTAAAGGATATGTTCAAAAATTTAACATAAAAAATGTATGGAAGTATAATCTGCCTGATGCATGGAGATTGATATATTCTATCGAGGGAGGACAGATAACAATAATTACAATTATTTTGGAATGGCTTAATCATAGGGAATATGAAAGAAGATTTAGATATTAAAACATTGTCTACAAAATTGAACAAGATTTACAAACTTGATGGAATAACTGAAGAGGAGAAGAGGGTGATTGAAGGGGTTTAGGGTAACTAATTTCCTAAAAATTTATAAGCAACAGTTAATTCTTTAAACAAGGAGAATAAAATGGAATTAATATCACTAAAAGAAATTTCTGTGAAATCTAAAATTGCTTTATTAAAGGAACTTGGATTTAATTCTGATGGAGAATATGTCCTTGATATTGATGGGAATAAAGTTCTTGACAAATATATAGAAATTCCTGTGAAAGTTAATAACATGGCTATTTTTCCCGGAAGTACAATAATTTTAGATAATAATGAATTATCCCTTTCTTTGTATTTAGAGGAATTTGGAGATGAGTTCTGAGCCAATAAGAGACTTAGGAGAAGGCATTGGAAAAGGAGCAGTTAAGGGAGCGTTGGATTGGGGGGAGAATTTTATCAAAGATTTGGTTAGGAGATTTAGGGAAAAAGGAATAAATTTTATTGAGGACAAAAATACTTTAGAAATAGCAAGAGAGCAATATAATTCTGGAGAATTACAAATTTATAAACATTATATCGAAGATGCAAATAATTTGATGATTCTTCGAATGGGTCTTGTTTTAAGAAAGTTGGAAAGATTAGGAGAAAGAGACAGGAAACAAAAACTGAGAGAAGATATTTTAAAGAAATATGAAATTAAAGGACTCCATGTTGCACAATTTGTTGAGAATGGTATATTAAACAGATATATTGGTATTTTGTTAGATGATATTAGTTCTATTGAAAAATTTAAAGAGAGGATAAATGAAATTATTTCTAATATAGAAAAATATGTCTTATTTGTTAAGAAAGAAGATGATGAAAGATTTATTTTAGATTTTTGTCTTAGAATGACAACATCTAATCTTTCAATGATTTTTATTGTATCTGGAATGGGTTCAGCAGGAGAGATAATCAAAAAAATCGAAGGGAGATTAATAAAACTTTTGAAAGATTATGAATTAGAAAAAATGAGCAAAGGAGATAATGAAAATTTCTTCTTTAAGAGAATTATTGGGAATGAATGATTCTAATTTTTTTGGTAATTAATTTTTAAGTTAGCAATAAGTTTATAAAACAATTTCATCTTAGAAAATTTACATACAAAAGAGCGAATATGGTTAATACAATTGATATGCAGGAAATTAGATATCTCAATTTATTTGAGAGAATTATGAAAGTTAGGACCAGATTTTGTTTTAGGTATAATGAGGCAATCGTTTTCTGTGTGCCTAAGCCACTTGTGTTAAAATCTGTTGGGGAGAACGGGCGGAATATTAAGGAGATGAGTGAG
This sequence comes from Nanobdellota archaeon, assembly GCA_018830905.1. Classification (GTDB taxonomy): domain Archaea; phylum Nanobdellota; class Nanobdellia; order Pacearchaeales; family GW2011-AR1; genus ASMP01. The sequence goes on along the minus strand of JAHJRM010000073.1, from coordinate 2,657 downwards.
ATTCTTGGAAAGAGAATTAGAGTTGTTGCTGCACCTAGAGGGATTGAAGATGCTGGTTTTTTCATTAGGTCTATTGTTAGTCCATTGAATCTTAGGGGTGTTGAGATTAGGGGTGATGAAATTATAGTTACTGGTGGAAGTAATAAAGCGGCCCTTATCGGAAGAAATAAGAGGCGGCTTTTGGAGATGCAGAAAATTGTGAAAGATTTTTTCGAGAAAGACTTTAGGGTTGTTTGATTTTTTAGAATATTTAGGCTCGTTGCGCTTGCAGATTGACTGGCTCCGCACCAGATTTCGTCAAGGCGCTCCGCGAAAAATGTTAACACAAAATCATTCGACAATAATTAATATACTTGTAGCTGTTTCAGATTATCATCAAGTAAATTCGCGAACAAAGTGAGTGCAATTTTAGATAAATCGAACTTCAAGAGAAACTTTATAAACCAATTCCTCAATTGTTATTCATGGGACTAAACGGCGCGTTAAAAATAAAGAATTTAAAGAAAAAATTTCGATGGAAAGATAGGAAGTACAAAGTTAAGACACTTAATCTTTACGCTAAATCGGATCCTCTTAGAGGAGCGAATCAGGCTAATGGAATTGTTCTTCAGAAAGTTGAGAAAGAAGCTAAGCAGCCTAACTCTGCTATGAGAAAGTGTTGCAAAGTTCAGTTGACGAAGAATGGGAAGATTATTACTGCATTTATTCCTGGAAATCTTGCACAGAAATTTATCGACGAACACGACGAAGTTATGGTTGAGAGAATTGGTGGAAAGCAGGGAAGAGCGAAGGGTGATATTCCTGGTGTTAGATTTAAAGTTCTTAAAGTAAATGATCAGCCTTTGCATAGACTTGTGACGGGCAAGATTGAGAAGGGAAGGAGATAAAATGGCAGAAGAAAAATCTGTGGTGCCTTTGAATTTTAAGATTTTTGGTTTGTATGATATGGAAGGAATTGTTGTTAACGATGAGGGTTTGAAGTCTGTTATAAACTTGAATCCCAAACTTGCGCTGAAAAGTCATGGAAGAAATGTTCAAAAGTTTGGTCAGGCTAAAGTCAATGTTGTTGAGCGATTGATTAACAAGCTTGCTGTTGCAGGTCACAGGGGAAAGAAGCACAGAATTATTCTAGGAGATTCAACGGGAAAATATTCAAAGAATGCTAAGATTGTTTTGGAGGCTTTGAAAATGGTTGAAAGCAGAACAAAGAAAAATCCTGTTGAAGTTTTGGTTCGTGCTGTAGAAAATGCTGCTCCGAGGGATGAGACGACTATGATTGAATATGGTGGGGCTCGTTATCCACAGGCGGTTGATGTTTCTCCTATGAGAAGAATTAGTATAGCTTTAAAACATATAATTCATGGTTCTTCTGATAAGGCTTTTGGAAAGAAGAAAAATATTTCTCAGGCGCTTGCTGATGAGATTGTTTCGGCTTCAGAAAGGAATCAGGATAGTTTTGCGATTAAAAAAAGAGTTGAGGCGGAAAGGCAGGCAGATAGCGCTCGTTAGTTTCTTGAGATGTAAAATATACTTGCTCACTTCGTTCGCAAATTGATATGAGAATTAACAAAGTAAAATCATACAAGTTTATATTAAAATTAGTTGGTTTGCGATTAATTTTTTCTAGATTCGTGAGCGATAGCGAACCAATTTTTTGGCTTTTCTTTGTGATTAGTTCCTCTTTCTATAATTCTTAATAGCTTTCTTTAATGCTTTTAGGGAAAGTGCTGTGCAGTGGATTTTTAAAGGAGGGAATTTTCCTCCGAGAGTATTCATTATATCTTCTCCAGTGATTCTTTCTGCTTCATCGAGAGTTTTTCCTTCTGCTAATTCGCACATGCAATCTGTTGAGACAACTGCTGCAAGACAGCCATAGGTTTTGAATCTTATTTTGTCTATTTTATTCTTTTTTATTTTTAGATAGATTTCCATAATGTCGCCGCAATGGGAATTGATGACTTCTCCTACTGCGTCAGCGTTTTTCATTTCTCCAGTATATTTGATGTTTTTGACCCTCTTTAAAATTTTTTCATCGTACATTTTTGTAGTTAGTGAAGTTGGTTTAAAAAATGTATCATCCAAATATTTAAAAATAAAAATTTTCTTGATTAATTAGTTTGGTTCGCTACGCGATTACGCATACGCGTCGCGAAGCACTGAAGGTGAATCAACGGTGTTAATCACGCATACGCGTCGCGAAGCGCTGTATAGGAAGGCTCACAGATTGATGGCTCAAATTCGGCTTCGCTCGATTTTCGCTTTAAAATTTTTAAGGCAAAAAATGATCTTATTAATCTTGGAGATGGCTCGGCTTCGCCTCGCAATTCGTATGGGGGAAGTATCCAATTCGCAACCTCGCACGCGTTATCTGTTTCAATTTCTCGCTACCACGAAGTTGCTCACCCTAACAAATCACCCTCTTCTAAACTACTTGCTCGGCTTCGGCTCGCAATTCGTATGGGGGAAGTATCCCCCCTGACAAGTCACCCCCTTCTAAACTACTTGCTCGGCTTCGCCTCGCAATTAACGCGGTAAAATCATAGGAGTTCATGTTATTCTTGGAGGAACCATTTTAATCAAGAAGAATTTTTTATTTAAACTGCATAAGAAAATTTATAAACTGATTTTTGTAATCTCTATTGTTCACTTCTTTTGAT
>JAHJRM010000072.1 GCA_018830905.1 Nanobdellota archaeon | reverse complement strand
GTAGACCAGGTAAGCGGGTTAGTCCTCCGCTATTTGCAAACGGACTTTAGGCATACTGCAAGGAAGTGTGTGACGAACTTCGTCGGAGAGTCCTCGTTCGGACGTTGACGTTTTGTCCGCCTCGATCTTGCAGGTGCGAAACGGGTCAGACCTTGATCGGAGCAGCCCTAAACATCTGTTAAGGTGCTTGGTGGGTCGCAGAACTGAGGAAGAACAGAGGGTCGCTTTTTGACGAACTCCGAGCTAGCTTCTGGGTCTACACTGGGTTTTTCTTTTTACAAAAAAGAAAAGCTACACTGTAAAAGAAAAAGTAATTTTGGCTCACTGGGTTTTTCTTTTTTAGAAACGGGTTTCTTTTGTAAAAGAAACTACGGTGGTAGAAAACTCAAAAAGAGCTACACTGTAAAAGAAAAAGTGGTAACTATAAATCGTTGGATAAATTGTTTTTGAGTTAACTAAATTAATTACAGATTGAGCGGAGCACTAATTCGCGTCGTGCGAAAATTAATAAACTATCTCAGAGGTCTACACTTTCAGTTAATTATAAAAAGCAAGTTTACTAATATCTTTGGAATGGAAAAGAGGTTACCAGTGTTTGGTTTATTTTTTTTAATATTGATTGTGAGTTTCAGCCTTGTTCTTGCGGAAAACCAAACTGATGATTCGGAAGATTTGTTTAAAGGTTATGGAGATGCTGCGCTTGAACAAGATGCAGGAACAGCCCCTGGAGATTTTCTTTATTTTATTGATAAGTTCTTTGATAGATTCGGAGATGATCTAGAAGTTAGAGAAGAAAGAATTGCAGAAATAAAGGCAATGATTGAGGCTGGAGATTTTGAAGGTGCTCGAGAAGCTTTGCAAGAATATAAAAAGTTAGCAGGAGGACTTGAAAAAGAAATTGATCCTTCAAGAAGGGATGAAGCTTTGAGAAGTGCTTCGGCAATCAGAAATGCTATTAGGGGTATTCAAGACCAAATTCCTTCTGGAGAAAGAGATGAATTTGTTAGAGATATTTTAGATCATGAAAAAACAATTGCTACTTCTGCAGAAATTTCTAGTAAAATAAAAGAACTTTGTAGTGTTTTATCTGAATTAGACCCTAATGAATATTCTAGGATTTGTAGTATTGGAGAAGATGCCCCTGAATGGCAGAAGAAATTAAATAAAGAACTAACAAATGAACAAAGAGAAGAAGCTAAAAAATTTGGAAAGATAATGTCTCAATGTTTTGATACATCTGGTCAAGATTGTGCTTGTGAAAATATACCTTTTACAGAATTCTCAAAAATGTGTTCTATTGCTGCCCCCTTAGCAACTGCTTGTGATATTAATGGAGATGAAGCCGCCTGTGAAAAACTTAATAATTTACAAATGCCAAAACTACCTCCACACCTACAAGAAGTTTTAAATGATTTAGAAGGAGATGTTTCTGAATCTAAGTATGATATGCATATGCCTAGAGAATGTGTGGAAGCAGGAGTTACAAATCCGAGGGAATGTGGGAGGATTATGATCGAAACAAATGCCCCCCCTGAATGTAAGCAAGTTTTGTTAGATTCTAATTGTGATAGTGAAAAAGAATGTAGAAGTATATGTGATAAAATAATGATGGAAGTTCATGCTCCTGATTGTGCTAAAAAAGGAATCACAGACCCTAACGAGTGTGCAAGATTAATGGATAGTTCGGGGGATGATGGCGGAAGAAGGGATGGGTCGAGAATGGATTTTAATTGTCAAAAAGTTTCAGACCCAACAGAAAGATTAAATTGTTATGATAAAGCGTCTTCTCAAGTAGATTCGCGGCAGGGGGGTTTTGATGATGATTATAGCGGGCTTTGTATGACTAATGATGATTGGGATAAGAAAAAACAAGAGTGTAAGAATCTTTATGGAGAACATGCAGGAGATGAACCTGTCTATGGAGATTCTGGAGAAGGATATGAATGTGTTATTGATGCTACTTGTGTAGATTTTGGGCGATTTAAAGAAGAGAATAATCCCTGGGAAGGTTGTGAAGCTCTTTACTGTGGTGCTGGTTCTTATTGTGAATATGGTGAATGTAAACCTTTTGAAGGTTATGTTCCTGAAGGAGAAAATAAAGGAGGATTTGCAGGAACTGAGGGAGGTCCTACTTGTGATGATTGTGCTAGTAAATGTGAAGAACGTTCTGGTCAGAGACTTAAGGGAACAGATTGTGGGCCAAATGGATGTGAATGTTATTATGAATCTGCTGAGCCACAATATAGTCCCGGAGAAGGGTCTGGAGAGCCAGGAGACTATGATAATCATGGGGAGGCGCCAAGTAGTTCTGGTGGAGATGCTCCTTCAGAATCAAGTAGTGGATTAGACACTTCTTCAGGATCAAGTGAACCTGCTCCAGCTTCTGAACCTGAGCTGGTTGCAGATAGCATCACTGGAAATGCTTTTTTGAAGTATTATAAATAATTAGGATTCAATCACTAAATTAATAAACTATTTTTCCTTTTCTTCTTCATGAAAATGGGTTTCTTTTTTACAAACGGGCTTTTCTTTTAGAAAAAGAAAAGCTACGCTGCAAAAGAAAACTAAGAATCTTGGTAGAAAAAAGTAAAAATGGAAATTT
>JAHJRM010000012.1 GCA_018830905.1 Nanobdellota archaeon | reverse complement strand
TTAACTGTTTTTTCTTCGGTTCTTAGGGTCTTTTTAACATCGGCGTCTTTCTTTGCTTTGTCTTCTTTTATCCATTCTATTTTTCCGAGTCCGGGTTGTCTCATTGTTAGTCCGATTTTTAACTCATCGCCTTTGTGACTTATTGCAACAATTCTTGCTGTGCAAAGGTCGCCTTGCTTAAGTGTTCTCTTTGTAGCCTTTCCTGTTAGGACATTTGTTTTGCTGAAGTTCACATAGTCTTCCATTGTCTGACTAATGTGTATCATTCCTCTTGTTGGTCCGAGATTTAGGAATGCTCCGAAGTTTGTTATCTCTGCTATTGTTCCTAAAACTAGCTCGTGCATCTCTGGTTTCCATGTCAGAATTTTAAATTTGGTGTTGTAGTATGCTGCTCCATCTCCGGGAATTATGACTCCTTCACCGACCTTAAGAACTTCAATAACAGATACAACTTTTCCTAAATCTTTGTTGTAATATTCAGTGTAAGTTTCCCTGAGTTGTTTCTCCACAGCTTTCATTGTTGGTAGACCGAACAGTTTTGGCTCGACTCTCACGTGGTCTTCGACTTCAGTTAGATAAAACATAATTTTTAAGAGTTTAGTTGGTTTTTAAAGCTTATCTTATTAGTTTGATGTTGTTTTTTTATAGGGATGTTCATTGGCTCGCTACGCTCGCGAGTAACAAGTAAAATCATTAGATTTTTTTGTTTATTTTTATTTTTGTGTTGGGCTAAGTTGAGCGGTGATCTATTTGATTAAGTTATCTCTAACTTTTTTCCCCCTCTAATTACGAGTTTCCTATTTTTTATTCTTTTTTTTAGTCCTGCGTCTAGGGTCGCGACGATAGCTTTTTTGTCTTTTTTTGTTAGATTTACAATTGCGGTGTCTGCATTTTTTCCAGATACTTTTGCCAATTTGAATTTGTGCATCTTAATTAGTTTAAGTGGGAGCTCCGCGCCGAGTCCTTCTAGTTCGCTGATAGTTTGCTCTGGGATTACTGGTTCGAGTCCTTCTTCTTCTAACCATTTGAAGAAATCTATTTTATTTTTTGCTGCTGTGATAATGAAACTTGTGTCGAGTATAGCTTTTCTCATGTTTTTTGGAAGGACAGGCGAATTAAATATGTTACGTTCGCTTCGCTTGTGATTCGTATGGGGCTCTGCGTCGGACTATGTCACGTTGCTTTGTCGAAAGAAAGAGTTAAGCTAGTAAAATCCATTGAAGATAAACTTGTGGATTTGTGATTATTTGTGCGAGCGTAGTGAGCAATCTTTTACCAAAAATTTATTAACGTTCTTTCATAACTTAAATCATGCAAGAGAGGGAAAATATTCTTAGAATTTTTGAGGAAACTAAGGAGGCTATGTCTCGGGGTGACGCGGCGAAGATTCGCGAGTTGAGTAATCATACGACTAATACTGCTTCGCTTACACAAGACCCTGACAACATTGCCGTTGCTGTGATTATTTATTCTTTGAGCAAGATTATTGAGAGGAAGGATTATCAAGAATTGCAGGGGTGGAAGATTTTTCATGAGGTTTATGTAAAATCTATTGATGGTGTTATTAGTTCTTTGGAGAAGGGAGATGAAGCCGCTTTTAGGAAACATCTTGAGGCAATAAGGATTGTGATTGGAAAGCTTTCTGGGAAATTGAAAGAAAGGATTCAGGAGGTTTTTAGGAAGGCAAGTATAAACAAGGCTTCGAGGATTTATGATCACGGGATTTCTATGGAGACGACAGCTAAGCTTTTGGGAGTGAGTCTTTACGAGCTTGCGAGTTATGCTGGTGAAAAGAATGAGTCTGATGTTCCTGAGAGTAAAACTATTAGTGTTAAATCTAGGATCAATCTTGTGGAGGGATTCTTTAGATGATTCTTAAATTAAAAGAAAAACTGTATGGAATAAATTTGACTTCTTATGAAAGAAAAAATTATTCTATGCCAAAAAAAGAGGATTTTGCAATTCTTAATAAGATAAGGGAATTAGAAAAGAGGAAATTGTCATTAAGAGATAAAGAGGTGGTCAAGTTAATAAGGACACAATTAGAAAAGAATTGGAGGGCTCCATTGATAGAATTTTTAAATAAATTTTTAAAAAAATATGAAAAATGAATAATTCTATACCCCAAT
>JAHJRM010000011.1 GCA_018830905.1 Nanobdellota archaeon | reverse complement strand
TTATCTCCAGAAATTATAGCGAGTTCTATTCCTTTAAAACCATTTACATGTCCAATCATTGCCATGGTATCTTCTATTAATCTTGATTCCTCATGAGATTCTATTTTCCCTTGTATTATTAGTATGACATTTCCTAGGACGATGTTCAGGATTTTCCTGATTCTTTGTGTGCTGTTCATTCCAGATAATTCTGAATAGGGTAAGAACTGGATAGAGAATCCCTTTATTTTTCCTAAACTCTTTTTTTTAGTCATAGTCTATAATATATATTGTAAAATATACTTTTTAATTTTTCCGAGTGACGATTTTTCTTAAATTACCTCTTTTTATACCTTTTTTGCTAACTTGAATATCGATTCGTAAAACTCTTCTAAATTTTTTCCATATCTTGCACTGATTCCCACCACGTCGTATTCAGGAAATGCAGATTCTATCTTTTTTAGATTGGCTTTTCTCAGATCAATCTTGTTTGCTACGATTAACACAGGGATTTTTCTTGCTACGAGGTTTCCTATAATTGTGATATTTACTTGATTGTAGGGGTTCTCTGTTGCGTCTATGACAATCACAACGACATCCACATCATCAAGCCATTTGATGCTTTCTACAACTCCCTGGGTTGCCTCCTTCGCTCTGTTCTTTGCATCTTTTTTCTTAAGCTTGAATTTCAAGAAGTCTTCATAGTCAATCTTTGTTGCTATTCCTGGAGTGTCGATGATTTTGAACATCATTTTTTTCCCTTTGTAATTTATTTCAACTTTTTCCTTAAATTGGACTGAACGTGTCTCGTGAGGTATTTTGCTTACGCTTCCAATTTCTTCACCAGTGAAATCCTTACAGATTCTGTTTGCTAGGCTTGTTTTTCCTGCATTTGGAGGACCGTAGAATCCCATTTTGAGTTCTTTTTTTTGTCCAAACATCCTGGAAAATACCCTTCTAAAGAAACTTTTCAGTGCTTTTGCAACCATGGATATACGTGTTATTTGGGCTTATTAAATTTTTGTATGATTTTTTACAACTTTGAGAATTATTTGTTCGATTTCTCTTTTGGTTCTTTTATGAACCTCGGAAGAGGTAGTTCCATCATGCCAGTTCTTCTACCGTCATACTTCTTTAATGCATATTTTATTTGTTCTGTATGCCAACCCGCTTTCTTTAGGTTTTTTTTCATGTATTCGTGAGTGTGTTCTTTCTTTTTTGCATTATTTATGTAGTGCATGATGTTATAGAGGTCGTTTCTGTTAGGGAAGAGATGTTTTTCGTATTTCTTTTTGTACCATTGTTGGAGGATTATGTATGCTGTGATTGCTAGGACAAGCAAGAGGATGAGACTCATTACTAATATTAGTCCCCTTGATATGTTTTTATCTCCGTTGCTTGGAGTTAATTGACCTTCGACTGCGAGTTTATTCATTGGTGGTGCAACGAATGCTCGTATGTCTTCGAGATTTATACTCTCTGTAGTGTAGAAATTAACTTTGGAAATATCTTTTAGATTGACATAGATGTAGTCCCCTTCTTCCCTGATTGGACTAATGAACTCTAGATTCTGCTTAGGCATTATGAGATAGTAATCGTGAGAGATGTCTTTCTTTTTTGTGACCTTTATTTCAAATATGCCTGCTAGATTTTTTATTTCAGAGGCATATTCTGCAGAGAACTCTTCGAAGCTTATTTCTACATCCACATTTTCTTGTTGCCAGAATGCTACTGCTTCAGAATATAATGATTCATCTGCATCATATCCCCCCCCAGAAATTTCTTTTAGAGTGTTAATGTTTACTAGATCCTCTTCTGGGAATATTTTTATTGCGTTTGCTTTTGTTGTGAGGATAATCTTTTCTGGAACGTCAAGTTTTAGAAGGCTAGAGACGATTTCCTGGTAGTCTTGGTCCGTTTCAGAATTGGAGTATTTGTTTTTTAGCGAGCTTATCTCATTTGTTACGCCGCTTATATTCAGTACAATATTTAGGACTGATCTGCTTGAGGGGATTTGGCTATTTATCTCTCTCTGAATATTATCTAGATTTTTACTTAACTTGTCGAGCGTTGTGTTGATAAGTTTTCTTGGGGAGGTTACATTTATGGTGAATGTTTTTGAAGAGCTTAGTCCTCTTGTATCTATTACTGTTATTTCTAATTCATAACTTCCGTTTGTGGGATAGACATGGGTGGTTGTGTTTTTTATTGACGTTATTGTTTGGTTTTCTCCAAAGTTCCAAACATAACCTGTTATGGCTGTGTCTTTTGGGGTTGAGACGTCCACTACGAATTCTGTTGGGAATGTTGCTGCTACATGAAGAGGTGTGACTGATTGGATTATTGGAACGTTTTTTACTTCTATTTTTTGGGAGAATATTGTCTGGGTGCCCATTTTTATTTCTAGAGTGTGGTTTCCGAATTCTGAGGGCGTTTTTATTTCTAATTTATTTAAAAATATTCTTCCTGCTTCCGATGTTGCTTTTGCTGGAGATGTTGTAATGTCATAGAATTTGGTATCTATTATTTGTCCTGCGTCGGTGCTGTATGTTATTTCTAGATTCTCTACGGATATAGTGTTATAGTATGTTTTTGGAAAGATCTTCGTTGGAACTGTGCATCCTTCGGTGGTGGAGCAGTCTATTTTTCCATCAATTATTCCATAAGTTTTTATTAGGTAGTTCCAAACTTTGTTTGCTAGATTCTCTGAGCTTCCTGCGAGGATGTTTGTTATTTGGATTGTTCCCACAGAATCAAATTTTCTTCCTTGGACGAAGATATTGTACGCCGCCGTTTCTGTTGTTGATGTTGGTTCTCCGGGATATCCACAAGCATTGTTTGATTCAGGGTAGCCTTTTATTTTATAGCTTCCAGTTCCCCCTGAAGGGTATATGCAGAGAATATGTTCTTTTGGTTCTGATACTAAGTAATCTATTGCGCAAGAGTATTCTTGTCCTGTTGTGCTTCCTACAGAAGTCAAATCACAGCTTCCTTTTAGTTTTCCATCGAGGTCATGAAGTGACATAACTATCGTTGAGGCTCCACTGGCTTTTTTTATCCAGGCTCCTAGTTGGAATCCGGGATATTGGGTTAAGTTTAATTTTTGGCAGTATTGCTTCCCGGGGATGAGGCTGAATTCAGTTGTCGTTCTACTTGAGTTGAAGCATCCATAGGATTTTGGTTGGCAGAGTTCAGTGGCGTGAACTTTCTTGTTGATTAAATCAATTTCTTCGTCGTTCAGTATATCTAATTTTATTTGGCTTTCGCAAGATGGGCCTTCGCTGCTTGCAATATTAAATTTTACGGAATCAATTGATTGAATCTTTCCTTCAAGTTTGAACCCTACTAATTCTTGTTTATTATTTGTGACGTAATATGTTTTTGTGGTTTGACCGTTGCTTGTTATGTAATTATCTGTGCAGTTCAGCGGATTGCAGGTGTGCTTGTATGATGGGTTTTCTTCGAGAAGTTCTTTTATGGAAATTGTTTTTTCTACTTTTCCCCCAAAGGATGCTGTTATGTTCGTTGTTATTGTTTCTCCTTCTAGGCTGATATTAACCCAACCGCTTATGTCTGCGTTTGGGCCGTAGATTTCTTCTATTGAGCCTGCGGGAGTTCCTTTTAAGATTGAGAGCACTCCCGGAATTAAAAGTACTGCGA
>JAHJRM010000071.1 GCA_018830905.1 Nanobdellota archaeon | reverse complement strand
GGGAAGCATCCTGTCTTCGGCAAAGTAATCGAGGGAATGGATGTCGTGGACGCAATTGCAAAAGTCCAAACGGATGCAAACGACAGACCGTTAGAAGACGTTAAGATAATCAAGGCGACGATTGTTGGTTAAGCTTTCCCATTCGCCCAACCATAAAAATTCTAAACTCACTTCGTTCAGCGATTTTCTTTTCTACGAATTGGCCTTCGGACACGATTCTTCACTAAAATAAATTAACATTAATAAGCTAAATAATTCAAATGAACATAAGCTAATTTTACTAAGTTATTTTTTCCCAAAAAATTATCTAAAAAGCTCGTAAGCTCCCCAAACAATCAGAACTACCCAAACAAGAGTGTAAAGCCAGTATTCTCTCCAGAGATTTCCTTTCTTAATCATTGCTTCATATTTCTTAATGAAGTATGAAACTTCTGATGCAAGTCCAATGACAAACAATAATGCAACAAATACTGTCACGGCAAGAATCTGTACAATTGTAAGTCCACTCTGAATTAGGTAATAGAGAACAACCGCAGCTAAGACCAAAGCAACAAAGCTAGTAACAGCTGGTTTTTTATAAATACCTTTAGCAAAACTCATCCACGCTTTTGGATTAACAAGAATAACTAATATCTTTATTACTATTAACACGATAAGCACAAGCGCAAGCCACTCAATTGATGTAAATGTCATTTCAACCTCTTTAATATAAAGTATATAATAGAGTGGTATATTTAAATCTTATCCATATGCCCAACCAGAATAAAAATTAGTTTCGTACCAGAGTCGCTTGCGATGACTGACTTCAAAACGGACTTTGTCATGCTTTCTCGCCGAGGTGATTATGAAATAAATTAATCAATACTTATCTGACGTGGCTTGTGTGTGATTATCAATTTCTCTAACGGAGCGCCTTGACAAAGTCTGGCGCGGAGAAATAAATTGCGAGCAAAGGCGAGCAGTAACACTAACCAAAATAAAAAATAAGAATTCTTTTTTTACAGAGATAAACTCACATTCCTAACAACTTGTGTATCAGGAACGCAGGCCATACGATTGCCTTCAAAACTCCGACGACTCCAGCCCAGAATCCCACCGTAGTCTGAATGTAGTAAACGACTGCTCCGATGAAACCCAATCCGTAAAGACTGCCGGTATGACATGCCGTGTTACCATATCTGCTATAACAACTAGCATCCATATTAATCTCTCTTTTATTCACGCTCTTTTTCTTTGCCATGATTTGTAAAAGTTGAGGGAGTATTTAAATTTTCTTCAATCATTAATCTTGTTTAACAATTCCCGCCCACCCAACCCTAAGATAACCACAAATCCTGACAGAATAATTAAACGAACTCTTTATGATTTTACTTAATTAATTACGAGCGTAGCAATCTTGGTGTTGGATTGGATGTGGGAAGAAGAGTTAGGCTCGTTCCACTCGCGATTCGTCTAGGGAAAGTATTTCCTCTGACAAGTCACTCCCCTCTAAGTTAGACTCACTCAGTTCGTGATTGGCTCACAATTGGCTTTGCTCAATTGTTCGCTTAAGGAAAAGTTAAGTGTGTAAAATCATGAAATATTAATTGTTACTTTTTTAGTTAGTTACGAGTGAGCGACTTCGTGGTAGAGAGTAGTTTAATCCAATCCCTCGTGCGAAGTCGGGAATAGTCAGCGAGTTTCCACATTCAACCTCTAAGAGATTTAGAAATTTTTTTCCTGAGTTTTCTCTCAAGCTTTTTCTTTTTCTCTCTAATTTCGCTCCTAGCCCTCTTTTCTCTTTTTTTTGCCTGAGCTTTTCTCAGAGTATTCAGTTGTTTTTTAGTAACCATGTTATATGAATACTAAAGAATCTTCTTATTTATAATATTTTTCTCAAGAAAAACTACTCCTCCAAAAACCCTTCAATCTCTTTAATAAACAAATCACCATAATCATCTAGCTTCTGCTGACCGACTCCTTTTATCCTCAAAAATTCCCCTCGCGTCGTCGGTAAATGCGAAGCCATCTCCTGCAAAGAAACATCACTAAAAATTATGTAAGAAGGAACCCTTTTTTCCTCAGCAAGTTTCCTTCTCAAAATTTTCAATCTTATGAACAAGCCCATATCATAATC
>JAHJRM010000070.1 GCA_018830905.1 Nanobdellota archaeon | reverse complement strand
TTGTTTGTTAGATGGGCAATGAAAAAAGAGGGAGTATTGTTATTTCTTGTGCTAAGTGTTTTTTTATTCTCGATAAATTTTGCTGTTGCTGATGATGAAGAATTTATGACCAATTGGAATGGAACTTGTGGAGATTTTGATTGTGATGAGGTAGAAATTATGGATCCTGGAATTACTCCAGATAGTTCTTTTTATTTTATTGATAAATTCTTTGATAGATTTGGTAATGATATTGAGAATAGGGAAGAAAGAGTTGCTGAAATAAAAGCGATGATTCAAACTGGAGATTATGAATCTGCCCATGAGGCATTAAGAAAGTATAACGAATATGCCGAAGTACTTGAAAAAGAATCAGATCCTGAAAAGAAGGGAGAAGCTAGAAGAAGTGCAGCGGCGATAAAAAATGCTCTAGATGGTATTAGAAGTAATATTCCTGAAGAAAGGCAAGAGGATTTTTATGAGGGAATCATTGGAAGGGAAAGAGGCATTTTGGCTGCTGTTGAAATTTCTTCTAAAATAAAAGAGTTATGTGTTCAGCTTGCAGAGTTAGATCCTGTTCAATATGCTACAACATGTAGGGGTGGTGGCGATGATCCCAAGTGGAAGAAAAATCTTGATAGAGATTTAACAGAAGAACAAAGAACAGAGGCAAAGAAGTTTGGAAAGATTATGTCTACTTGTTTTAAGACCTCTGGGCAAGATTGTAATTGTGAGGATATTTCATTTTATGACTTCTCTCTTGCTTGTTCAAAAGCAGCCCCATTAGCAACTGCATGTGATATTAAGGGAGATGAAACTGCATGTGATGAATTAGATAATTTAGAGATGCCCGAGTTGCCAGATTATCTACAAGATGTTCTTGATGAAATTGAAGGTCGATACTCTGAGGACAAGTATAATATGTATATGCCTCCTGAGTGTGTAGAAGAAGGTATTACAAGCCCTAAAGAGTGTGGGAAGGTTATGATTAAGACACATGCTCCACTTGAATGTAGGGCAGCGTTGTTAGAAGCAAATGTGGATAGTGAAAGGGAGGGGAGAGAAATTTGTGATAAGATTATGTTTAAATTGAATGCTCCTAAAGAGTGTATTGACAAAGGTCTAACTGATCATGAAGAGTGTAAGAATTTTATGGATAGTTTTAGGGGTGATAAGGGGCCTGGAGAGTTTGGAGCACCAGGACAAAATTGTATGCCTATAGAAGATCCTATGGAGAGATTGAAATGTTTTGAAAGTGCTGTTGGAGAAGTGGGAGAGCACTATGGTGTTGGAGAAAGATTTGAAGATGGAAAGGGAGAGATAACATGGCAGTGTAAAGAGAATAGAATACACTGGGGTCCAGATTGTGAGACATTTATGAGAGAGGAATGGCCAGAGCAAGAAAGAATGAAGATGGAAGAGGGAAATATTAGAAGGGCAGAGGAAGGAGATTGGAGAGTAAAGGAAAGAGAGTGTTCTGCAAGTTGTGATTTAGTAAATGGGTGGTGGGATTTCCGTGATGGAGAGTGTATATGTAAGACGGATGAAAGAAGTAATGAACCAAGGCCTGGAGAATTTAGAAGTGATAGTTATCAAAGGGAAGATTATTCCAGCAGTGGTTCTTATGGTGGTGATGGGGCTTCATGTGGTGATGGATATGAAAGTGATGGTCAAGGAGGATGTATTCCTTTCGGTACAGGAAATTATGGTTTTGAGAATAATGGACCACAATATGCCGAAGGAGAGGGACCTGGAGAGCCAGGAGATTATTATAATAACGGAGAACCACCTAGTGATGGTACTACTGTTTCAAGTGACTCTGGTTTAAGTAGTGACGCGAGTGCCCCAAGCGGTTCTGAGCCGGCCCCTGTGACTGGAGAAATAGTTAAATGTGATAGATATTCCCATAGTAGAGGTTGGTGTTAAATTCTGAAAGAGATTCAACAATTAAATTAATAGAAAAGTATTGTCAAATTTTATAATTTCCGCCTTCGATTTTGATGGCTTTTCCATTAATTATTGCGTCAGCAATTTTTTTTCTCGCAGATAAAATCAGTCTATGAAATGTTGGTTGAGAAATATTCATTTTTTTTGCGCACTCTTCCTGTTCTAATCCTTCTAAGTCTTTAAGCCGGACTGATTCATACTCTTCAACGGGAAGTATGACTTCTTCTAATTCCATTAAAGGAATTCCTCGTGGTTTGAAGTAAGTTATGTTGGGATTAGATAAAACTCTTCTACATCGTCTTGGTCTTACCATTATGAATATTTATTCATATTCTATTTAAATCTTATTAAAAAGCGATTGCGCATACGCGTCGCGAGACACTGAATAAAAAAAGAAAAAAACAAGAGAAAGATTACTTAATCTCTTTAAGCCTTTTTTCTATCTCTTGCTTTTCTAATTCAAGTTCTTTGAGCTCTTCGCTAAGAATTTTCTTCTCTTCGTCTTCAGTTAGGGTTACCTGTCTTCTAAACCCAAAACCTCTGCCACAACCCATTCCAAATCCTCTACGCATTCCGTAACCACAAGGTCCTAGTCCCCTTCCAGTAAGAGGTCCCATTCCCTGAGGTCCTGTTCCATCTTGTGCTGGCATTTTATTTTGCCTCCATGTGATTTAATTATGAATATATATTCATAACACTATTTAAACATTTCGGTAGAAAAATTGAAAAGACAGAAAACTAAAATTTAGTTTAGAAATTTCTTCATTGGTTGAACTTTCAAACCGTGCCAATTTCTAATTCCTGTAGTTTTTATGTAACCCATTTTTTGATAAAAAGGGACTGCATAAATAGAAGAGGCAATTTTTATTTCATTAGATTTTTGTTTTCTAGATTCATTTTCAAATAAATTAATTAATTTTCTGCCAATTCCTTTTTTGTGCATTTCACCAAGTACAAATAGATTTACTATCTTATTTCTTTTGCCATTAATATAACCAAGAATTTTATTATTTTTTTCAGCAACATAAAATATTGATTTATCTGAAATCTTAAATACATCAATTAATTCTTGATCTGATTTTTTTAAACTAGTTTTATTCAAATATCTAGAAATAGCACATTTTTCAAAGTATCCTAATTTATTAAAATTACTAAAGACAGAGTTCTTAATTTTTGCTACTTGTCGAATATCACTCTTTCTAAATTTTCTAAAATTCATAAAATTAAAAGAATTATAAAATATATAAATATTCGCGAGATGATTTTTTGGTTTAAAAAATTGAACATAATCAGTATTATGCTTTCTGAAGAGGCTTAAATCTATAAAAAAACTTGCTTAGGTTGTAAATTCTTATGTTTCAATTAAAAATATAAACTCTTCTTTGGATAGTATATTATGAAGAAATCAGTAAGACTTTATATTGAAGGAAC
>JAHJRM010000010.1 GCA_018830905.1 Nanobdellota archaeon | reverse complement strand
ATTGTTTTTCCTGACGCGTCGGTTTCAGAGAAGAAATATTCCTTAAATGAAGAGTATGCTTTATTTATTGGGGATGTTCATTATGGGAGTAAGCTGTTTATGGGAGATCAGTTTAGTAAATTTATTGATTATCTTAATGGGAAGACTGGGGCTGAGGAAGTGAAGAAAATAAAGTATCTTTTTATTGTGGGTGATTTGATTGCAGGGGTGGGGGTTTATCCGGGGCAGAATCACGAATTGGTTCTTGATGATCTTGAGGCGCAGTTTCAGGGGTTTGCTGAGCTTTTGGGAAAGATAAGGGGCGATATTAAGATAATTATTTCTCCAGGAAATCATGATGGTGTTCGTTTGCTTGAGCCCCAGCCTCCTTTTGATGAGAAATATGCTTGGCCTTTGTATAATATGAAGAATGTAATTATTACGGGGAATCCTGCTGCAGTGAACATCGCTGCATCAGAGGACTTTTCAGGGTTTGATCTTTTGACATATCACGGGTTTTCATATCCCTTTTATGCTAACAACACGCCTTCTCTAATTGAAAGTGGGATGAATTCTCCTGATAAAATTATGGCTTATCTTTTGAAGAATAGACATCTTGCTCCGACTTATTCTTCTTCACAGTATATTCCTTTGGAAGAAGATAGTTTGGTGATAAAAAATGTTCCGGATATTTTTGTTTCTGGACATACGCATAAGTGTGCAGTTACGTCTTACAATAATATTCTTTTGATTTCTGTTGCTTCGTGGGAAAAAGAGACAGAGTATCAAAAGAGGGTTGGGAATAAGCCTGATTTTTGTAAGGTTCCGATGATAAATTTGAAGACGAGGGAAATTAAACTTTTGGATTTTGAGTGATGAATACTGAAGATTATCTTAAAAACATTGAAGAAGAGACGAAGAAGATTTATGTTGTTGCCAATGAGGCTAGGGCAAAAGGTTTTGATCCTGTAACAAAGGTTGAGATTCCTCTTGCGAGAAGCTTGGCAGAAAAAGTGGTTGGGCTTATTCTTACACTCTATCCTCAGATAGAGAATTCTGGAATTGTTGAAAGAATTTTGGAGCTAGAGAAAGATCATGGTAAACTGGACCCTATGGTTTCTTTTAAAATTGCCGAAGAGGTTGCTAAACAGAAATTTTGTAAATTTTCAAGTTTGCTTGAAGCAATTGAGGCAGGGATAAGAGTGGGGTTTGCTTACACGACTCTTGGAGTAGTGTCTTCACCACTCGAAGGCTTTACTGGTTTGGAATTAGGAAAAACCAAAGAAGGAAAGGATTATTTTGTTGCTTCTTTTTCTGGGCCAATAAGAAGTGCGGGAACAACTGCTTCTTGTTTGGTTTTGATGATGATTGATTATCTCAGAGAGATGTTTGGGTATGCTAAGTATGATCCGACGCCGGACGAGGTTTTGAGATATTTTACAGAGAACCAAGATTATCATGATCGTGTGACCAATTTACAGTATTTTCCAACGAAGGAGGAGATGATGTTTTTAGCACAGAATCTTCCAATTCAGATTGATGGAGATCCTACAGAGAAATTGGAGGTTTCTAATTATAAGAATCTTGAGAGGATGAAGACAAATAACATTCGTGGGGGGATGTGCCTTATTTTTTCTGAAGGACTTGCACAGAAGGCTGCGAAGGGGATGAGGCTTTTGGGTAGGATGAAGGATGAAGGGCTTCAGTCGACGGGATTTGATTTTCTTGGAGATTACATAAATCTTCACGAGAAAAGAGATAAGGGAAAGACTGATGATTCCCCCACATATATTAATGATCTTGTTGCTGGTCGTCCTGTGTTTGGACATCCTTCTCGTTCGGGAGGTTTTAGATTTAGGTATGGGCGTTCTCGTTCTTCGGGCTTCAGTGCGGTTTCAGTTCATCCTGCAACTATGGAGATGACAGACAAATTCATTGCAATAGGAACGCAGTTAAAAATTGAGAAGCCGACTAAAGGATGCATTGTTACGTCGTGCGATACTGTGGAAGGCCCGATTGTTAAAATGTTTAATGGGAGTGTGAAGAGGGTTAGAAGTGTGGAAGAGGCGAATAAACTTTACAAAGACGTGGAAGAGATAATTTATCTGGGAGACATTTTATTTCCTTTTAGTGATGTGACAAATAGAAATGCGGTGTTGATTCGTCCGGGATATGTTGAAGAGATTTGGGGTCTTGAGTTAAGGGAGAAAAATTCTGAACTAGAAAAAGGGATTGATTGTTTTAATGTTGGTTTTGATGATGCGATTAAGATAAGCAGAGATGAGGGTGTTTCTTTATATCCTCTTCTTATTCCCTATTGGACTGAGATATCTAAAGAGCAATTTCTTAATTTTTTTAGTTGGCTTAAGAATTCCAGAACTAGTGGGAATCTGGTTTTGCCATACACTAAGGCAGATCAGGAAAAATTTGCAGAGGGCAAAAGAGCACTTGAGCTTCTTGGATTTGAGCATGATGTTTCTATTGAGAGTGTTATCATTCAAAAAGATGAGGCGAAGAAGCTTTTTGTTAATTTGGGAATTTGTTTAGATGTGTTGAATAAAGAGGACTCTTTGAAGAATCTGATTTCTCCTCTTGAAGAAAGCGCTAGGAAATCTTTTGAAAGTGAGTTTGAGGAGGGCGAATCTAATGGTGTTAGAATTCTCTCAATTGTGAATGGGTTTTCCGAGTTTGAAATAAGAGATAAGGCTGGAGATTTTATTGGTGCGAGGATGGGTCGTCCTGAGAAGGCTAAGCTTAGGAAGCTGACAGGAAGTCCGAACGTTTTATTTTCTATAGGAAATGAGGGCGGAAGACTTAGAAGCGTGCAGACTGCGTGCGAGGTTGGAAAAGTTTTGGGAGATTTTCCAATTTATTGGTGTGATTCTTGTAAGAATGAAACTATTTTTCCATTATGTGAAGTTTGTGGGAAGCAGTGTCAGAAGAAATTTTTTTGTAGAGAATGTAAAGAAACCTCAGAGAAGCCATGCGAGGAACACGAGAGTTCACAGACTCATTATTACAGAAGTGTAGATGTTTCTCATTATTTCGAAAAAGCGAAGGAAAATTTGCATCTTACAAAAACGCAGTTACCTTTGTTGATTAAGGGGATTAGGGGGACGAGCTCTGAGAGCCACTTTGTCGAGAGATTGGAGAAGGGAATTCTTAGAGCGTTGTATAATCTCCAAGTCAATAAGGATGGGACTATTCGTTTTGATGCGACAGAGATGCCGCTCGTTTCATTTAAACCGAAGGAGGCATTTGTTAGTGTTGAGAAGTTGAGGGAGATTGGTTATACTGAAGATGTTTATGGAAAGGAACTTGTGGATGATAATCAGATTCTTGAGTTGAAGCCGCACGATATTCTTCTCCCGAGTTCTGCTATGTCTCCAGATGGGGGGGCCGATAAGGTTTTTATGAAAGTTGCTAATTTTATTGATGAGCTTTTGGTTAAGTTGTATGGATTGAAGCCCATTTACAATGTGAAAGAGAGAGAGGACCTTGTTGGTAAGTTAGGTGTTTGTATGGCGCCTCATAATTGTGCAGGGGTTGTTTGTAGAATTATTGGGTTTTCTGATACTCTTGGAATGTTTGCTAGTCCATATATGCATGCAGCTATAAGGAGAGATTGCGATGGGGATGAGATGGCAGTTATGTTGCTTGGCGATGTGTTATTGAATTTTTCAAAGAGCTTCTTGCCAGGGCATAGAGGTGGGACTCAAGATGCTCCTCTCGTTTTGAATGCGAAGATTAATGCAGGAGAGGTTGATGATCAGATTTTGGATTTTGAATTGACTTATGAGTATCCTTTAGAATTGTATCGTCTTGCAGATAAGAGGGCGCATTCTTCTGAAGTGGAAGTTTATGATGTCAGGGCGGCTTTGAAAGAAGATAAGGATCCTTTTGTTGGTGTTGGATTTACTCATGATACTGATAATATTAATGAAGGTGTTGTTTGTTCTAATTATAAGATGCTTGAGACAATGCAGGACAAGGTTCGGCATCAGATGGAGTTGGTTGAGAGAATCCGAGCGGCGGATACTTCTGAAACTGCTCGGTTGGTTATTGAAAGGCATTTCTTGAAAGATCTTAGAGGGAATCTTAGAAAGTTTTCAATGCAGAGCTTTAGGTGTGTTGGGTGCAATGAGGTTATGAGGCGTCCGTTGTTGTCGGGGGTTTGTTCTAAGTGTAAGGGGAAGATTATTTTCACGACGCACGAGGGCGGAATAAAGAAATATCTTGAGCCCGCGTTGGAGTTAGCTAAGAAGTATGAGCTTTCTTCATATATCCAACAGAGTCTTGAGTTGACTAAGAGACATATTGAATCTGTTTTTGGGAGAGAGTTGGAGAAGCAGGAAGCGTTGGAGAAGTGGTTTTGAATAACAATAATTTTTAAAAAGATATTTTATCTTTAGGTTGTATGAGAAAATCTTTAAGAGATTTGTTGGCAACTTCTACCCTTGTTATTGGGGGGTTGGTTTCTGGTTGCGAAACAACTTATGTAATTACAAATTATGGTCATCCTGAAGCATTTTATGGTGCAGAAAGAAGTAGGTCTGAGGGAAGGTCTTCTTCTGGTTCAGATGATTCTGCACTAATTGCGACAATAGGTTCTGTTATGGGTATTTTTGCGGACACTAAAAGGGATGCAGCAATTAGCTCGGCTTTGACAACTTATGGTACATTGAAATCAAATGAGGAAGCAGCAAGAGCAGGGAAGACAGAAGTTAATGTTACTCAAAATGTTCAGACTGAATCAACAGTAGTTGATGCAACTTCTGTTAGAGAATATGATCTTTTTTTATTGCAGAAATTTTATGAAGATGGGCATTTAGGTTATAAGAAAAAGGTATTTACTCACATCTATGAGGAATATCAACAAAGGGGTTTTCCGAAGCCGGATGATCCCTATCCCGTTGATGGTCTTCAATACTTGTTCACATATAATAGGGCCGTGGATATGACTGGAGATGGTTTGTCTTTTGATGAGTTTTTAGGAGTTAAGAGAAATTTTGTTGATGGAGAGCCAGTATCTGTTTGTGTGGGTGTTAGAGGGGGTGCTACGGGAGAAAGGAATGGGCAGCCAGTAAACGCAAGAGTGCGATTAGAACTTTTTTCGGAGGATGAAGGAGCATTGTCTGAGGATGTTAAAAGTGTTGTTTTTTCTGGCCAGCATCAAGATATCCTTTTGTTTTGGAAGCTTAATAATCTAGATCCTGGGTTTTATACTCTCAATGTAAATTACTCTGATGATTATGATTCTGTTGAGAATAGGGGTGGGAGAGACAATGAACCGATGCTTAGAACTCTGAAGCAATTTTTTCAAATCCCTAAATAAAAAATTATCGTCGGTAAAAGTAAACAACCCATCATGTTTGTTCTTCTAACTCCGAGAGAAATGCAGTATATTCCTGTGAGTGTTGCAATTACCAAAACTACTAGCCCTTTTATTCCCGAGACGAGTGTGATTATTATGATAAGTGATGCAAGAGTTATCATGGAAATTTTTGTGTAATTTATTGAGTTTATCCTTCTTGAAATTTTGTTAGAGAGATTTAGTGTTATGAAAAATGAAATGATTCCTGAGATTACTGTTATTATGAGAATCATGATAAAAAGATGGGGCGTTATTTCTCCGGCTAGTTGTTCTATTGCTGCTGCTGCGCCCGTTCGCGTTCTTGATACAAGATAGAGTGCTACAAAAGAGAAGCCCATGACAAGAGTGTTTGTTGCACCGAGGAGAACAAGGAAATCTTTTTGGGTTGTTTCTTTATCTTTGAAAGATGTT
>JAHJRM010000069.1 GCA_018830905.1 Nanobdellota archaeon | reverse complement strand
GCAAAAAGCGATTTGCTCGCATTAACTAAAAATAAATTTTCTAAAAATAATCTCGAGCGGTTAAATGCTTTAGCAGAAATCCTCGAGGATGATTATGTTAAAGAATACAGGTTGAAATGACTCTGACAAAATACAAACAAAAAAGAAAATTCTCCGAGACACCGAGTGAAGGATTAACTTACATTTATTATTAATGTGCCTCTATAAGTCCCAGAATGTTTACTTTCTCCTGAAGTAGGACCTATAAATTCAAATCTTCTACCACGTAATTTGTTCTTTTTTAGATATGTTACAACAGCTTCAAGAGTGTTTTTAGTTACAGAAGTGCCTTCATCACTAAAATATTCATTATATTTTAAAGGTTTTTTCCAGAGTCTTCTTTTTTTGTTGTCTCTAATTCCATATAATTGAGTTTCAAAAAAATGTTGATATCTGGAGTCTGTTTGAATATAAATGGCTCTTTCTTCTAAATCTATTTTATATTCAGAAGTTATTCGATTTCTATCTATCTCATCACAAATTCTTTCTCCAACTTCTGTTTCGTAAGTCATGTTAAAATTTTAGAAACTTTGATTTTATAAATGTTATTGAAATTTAAATCCATGGAGTTTTTCATGTTCTTCTTGGGTTAAGATTTGTAAATTATTGGGCTGGTTATTTAATCTATTTTCATCTATGTGGTGGACTTGGTAATGATTGAAAAGTAAAGAGTAATCATTTATATTGGGTTCGTATATTTCTATTCTGGCTATGAATCTATGAACTAAGATTTTAGAGTTTCTAAATTTTAGATAGCCATCTGGGTCAAGTTCTGTTTTGAATAAATTTAATCTTCCCTTTTTGTAATTGTCTATTTCTGAGAAAGTGGTTTCAAGTAGTGGGAATATGGGATTATTCAAAGAGGACATCATGAGCTTTTTGATAAGATTGATTATCTAATTTTTTAAGATTGTCAATACTAATATTATAAGGGTCCTCTAAAAATCTGACTAAATAATGTCCTGGGGAAGAATTAAGGGTTTGTGTATAACCGAGGTGTTCTACATCTAAAAGCATTTTAGTATTGAGCAAGATTTCCATTTCTATCTCGTTAAGGGTTCTTTCAGAGCCATTAGCTTTAATTGTTACTTTTCTTCGCATTACATCTAAAAAATGAGTTAAATTTCTCCCAGGTTTGTAAGTAATATCTGATAATAAAGGCATAGAACCTGAGTTTGCTCTAATGAATTTTTCAAGACTTTTCAGTTCTTCTAAGATTTGTTCTTTTTGTTTTTCTGTGGTTGGATACGTTAATCTTGCTTCTCTTTTTTTATAATTAGATTCAGCATTTTTAACAGCGATGTGTGTTTTTTCTCTATAGGGTTGATCTAATTCTAAGGCTGCTACTGCATGGGCGCAGAATAATTCTTCGGGTTTTGTCCATCTTTTATGGAGTCTTATGGTATATTTTGAAAATTCACAACTACATTCAGTAAATAATCTTAAGGGTCCCGTATATTTAGTTTTGGTCCTTACAGGGAGATCTCTAAAAAAGATAGTGTGCATTTTATTTTTGGTTCTGGATGGAATTTCAATTATAGATTGGTCACTATAATCATTAATCTTAACCTGTCTTTCTTTTAATTTTTGTATGGCTTTTGCAGGTTCTTTGTCTAAGAACCAAGCATATTCTCTTCCATGTATGTTAAAAATTAATGGATGATAAATAGACCTGCTATCTGGAGACATTAAATGAAAACCAGTCCAAATTTCATTCTGTTTTTTATCTGAAATAATATCTTCAAGGGTTCTTTTTGTATGTTCATGTAAATCAAATCTTTCTTCTCTTGCTTTTCGATTTGTCCATCTTACACTTCCTTCTTGATTTTTTATTCTGATTCTATTTCCATATTTCCAGGTTTCTTTGGCGTCGAATTCTTCTTGAAGAAGGGGTTTTGTTATTAGAAATCTCTCTTCGGGTTTTAATTCTTCTATTGCTTGAACAAGTTCCGTATAAAGAATATCTCCTGAAGTAATTGGAATAAGACCCTTAGAACGAATCTCCTTTAGTGTGGGAAAATCTCGATTAAACCAAGTTTCTGGAAGTTCTTGAGTTCCTATAACTGCCATAGTTTATTTTAAGAAAACAAAGTTTTTAAGAATTACTTTTCTAAATAAGGTGATAATTTTTCAGCTCTGGAAGGGTGTCTTAGTTTTTCCAAGGCTTTATCTCTAATTTGTCGGATTCTTTCTCTTGTGACTCCTAATCTATTTCCAATTTCTTCTAAAGTTTCTTCTTCTCCATCTAAACCAAAATATGATTTTAAAACTTCTTGTTCTCTTTCTTGGAGGCTGGAGATGACCTGTTCTATGTTTTCTCTTAAAACTGCTACATCTAAAGATTCACCCTGAATTGGTTGATCGGGGTCTGTTATTGTTTCCAGAAGGGATTTTTTATAGTCTTCACCTATCGGACTATCCAAACTGAGGATTCTCTTATAGTAATTTAAGATATTGGCTATTCTTCTTTCAGACATGTTTAATTCTTCAGCAAGATAAGGAAGGTCGCGAGTGAACTCATGTGTTTCCTGTTCTCGTCTTCTAGAGGTTCTTTCTATTTTTGAGATTATCTCTGGGATATTGGCAGGGCGTCTTATGATAGAAGTTTGTTTCAAAGCATTCAAGATGGCTTGTCTAATCCACCAGACCGCATAAGAAATGAATTTATAGCCGCGTTTTCCATCAAACCTATCTGTTGCGACAATTAAACCTACGTTGCCCTCAGATATTAAATCCGTCAAAGGTAAGCCGCGATTTTGGTACGTGGAGGCGATGGTTACGACGAAACGAGTATTGGCTTCGATAAGTTGAGTCCTGGCTTTTAAGTCTCCTTTTTTAATCCTTCTAGCGAGGGCATATTCTTCTTCTCGAGTATAGGGTTGGAATGATTCGATATCTTTGAAATATCGCTTTAGACTTTGATCGTTTCCAAGATTATTCATTTTAAACTGTTATAATCATGAGAGTTAAAAAGTTATCTAATCTTCAAAATAAAACATTTATAAAAATAATTATTATCTAAGATAAATGTCCTTGACACAATATTCTAAAAAAAGAAAATTCTCCGGCGAGGGGAAAACGACTGAACCAAAACCAAAAGTC
>JAHJRM010000068.1 GCA_018830905.1 Nanobdellota archaeon | reverse complement strand
TCGCTCAGGGAAGTTTTCTTTTGCAGATGGGATTAGATATGGTGGAATGCCAAGCCTTCACTCTGCTGTTGTCGTTTCAATGTCTGTTTCAGTCTATATACTTGAAGGATTTTCTACACTGTTTGCTCTGTCTGCGATTGTTTCAATTCTTTTCATATTCAATTTGCTTATAATTCAGGGTGACCATCAAAACCATACTCTTCGGAGGCACACCTTTCCACAGATTGTTGTTGGTTCATTAATAGGATTAGTATGTTCTGTTTCTCTTTCTTTTGTTCAATAGATTTAAATATAATTATCTGTTTGAAAAAATATGATTGGTATAAAATTTCTTAGAGAGAATCCGGAGCTGGTTAAGGAGAATATAAAGAAGAAATTCAAGGAAGATAAATTGGTTGTTGTAGATAAGATTTTGAAACTTGATGGGCAGTGGAAGAAGGCAAAGAAGGAGGAGGAGGAATTACGGGCAGAGAGGAACAAAATTTCTGAAAGTATTAATCAGTTGATGAAAGGTGGAAAGAAGAGTGAAGCTGAAAAATTAATTAAAAGTGCAAAGAAAATTCCTGCAGAGATTGAGAAATTGGGCGCTAAGAGAAAGACGTTTGAAGACAAGATGCAAGAAATGATTTCTTCTGTTCCGAATATAATATCTGAAAGAGTGCCGTTGGGAAAAGATGATTCAGAGAATGTTGTTGAGAAAGAGTATGGGAAGCCGAGGAAGTTTTCGTTTCCGGTTAAAAGTCATGCAGAATTAGCAGAGGGTTTGGGCTTGGCGGACTTTGATTCTTCTGCGAGAGTTGCCGGTTCTGGTTTTTATTATCTTCAGGGAGATTTGGCTCTGTTGAATCAGGCGCTAATACGATTTGCAATAGATAAGATGGTCAGCAAGGGATTTACCTATGTTGAAACACCGTTAATGTTGAATAATGAGGTTATCAATCGAGTTACTGATTTGAATGACCAAGAGGTTATGATTTATAGGATTGGAAATGATGACAAGTCGTTGATTGGAACATCTGAGCACTCTTTGATAGGGAGGTTTGTTGATCAGGATATAAATCTTAAGGAGCTTCCGATAAAACACACTTCATACTCTATGTGCTTTAGGAAAGAAATTGGTTCGCACGGAATTGACGAGAAGGGTTTGTTTAGGACGCACCAGTTCAACAAGGTTGAAATGATTGTTATTTGTCAACCAGAAGACTCTGAAAAGTTTTTTGAAGAGTTGAAGGGGATAACTGTTGAGATTTTCAGAGAGTTAGAGATTCCAATAAGGGTTTTGAAGATTTGTTCTGGAGATTTGGGTGATTTGAAATATGAGCAAATTGATGTTGAAGCCTATTCACCGAGGAAAAATGATTATATAGAAGTCGGGAGCTGTAGTAATCTAACGGGCGCGCAGGCGCGGAAGCTTGGAATTACGACGAGGATTAAGGGCGAGAGAGTTATTCCTCATACGTTGAATAATACTGCAATTGCGACAGGAAGAGCTCTTGTTGCTATTCTTGAGAACAACCAACAGAAAAACGGAAGTGTTAAGATTCCTAAAGTTCTTCAGAAATATATGGGTGGGAAGAAGATTTTGGAAATTGAGAAATCGGGAAAATAATCTTGCTCGCCTTCTACCTCCCGACTTCGCACGTGAATGAATAGTTAAATTTGTCGCTACCACGAAATCGCTCGGGCTCGCGATTAATAAGGTAAAATCATACGGATTCTTGTTGACCTAATCTTAGAATTCTACTTAACGGAGAGTTCGTAAATATAAAGTTCTTCAAAGAATAGTTTCTTGGATTCGAGGCAAACGAAATCATACAAGTTCATGTTATTCATTTTTTGAAATATATGTTTCAATTAGAATTGGTGATAAAATCTGGAAATGTCTAGTATTTTAAAGAGAATTTTATTTCAAAATCGAACTGTAGGTCGTAATCTCCGTGTTTTATTTTTCTTAAAATTCTTTCATAAGTTCTTTTAGTTCTTTCTAATTCTCCCAAACCAACTAGTTTTTTATCCCTGAGGGAAGGATGCCCTTCGAGGCAAACATCATACAGCTCGCCCATTTCGTTCACTAACGAGACAGTTACTTCTAATGGTTGGGTTAGTTTCATTCCTTTGGGAATTTTTACCTTCTGAGGATTTAATGTTATTTTCTTTTTTTTAATTACCCTTCTCTGCATCATTAAATTAAAGTGATGAAGTTAAAAAACTTTTTGAGCACGATTAAATTTAAATACTAAAACTTTATTGGTTTTGCATGTCAGAGAGAACAGTTCATCTGTCAAAGAGCAAAGCGAGGAGAACGCTACAGAAAATTTACGAAGAGGCGTGTCCACAGTTTTTGATTGATAATGAGTGGGAGGTTCCGGAGGAGTTAGTGGATAAGGTTGTTAGAGGTGCAAGGGCTGTTAATCATAATGATAAAAGGGAAGGAGTGAGCAGAAGGGCTCCTGAGAGAAGTGGTTTGCCTTATATTCCTGCGACTGGTGTTAGTGTTACAGAGGCTTTGAGATTAGCTGATGAATTTCAATATAGCGAACCTCCAGAGTATGATGACCCTAATAGATCTCTTTATGTTTGGGGAATGAATGAAGATTGTTTTCAGTATCAATTTAATCTTCTTGGATTTACTGTACTTGCTGATTATAAAAATAAAAAATGGATATTATATACAGAGGAAGAACCAGAAGTCCCAAGATATTCTAGAAAACAAGTTACTTTTGGAGGATCTAGGAAATGCTTGGTTCCTGAATCAAGAGAGAGATCTAAAAGAATTAATGAGAGTATTGATACCAAATTAGCAAGAGGGAAAAATCCGTTTAGACCTGAGAGAAGTTGGGAGCATTCTAGATATGGTTAGTTCTGAGAAAAGATAGCTCGGCTTCGCCTCGCAAATAGCAGGGGGAATTATATCTGTTCATGTTTATTTATTTTTATATGGAGTAACTTTAAATACAATATTGCGTAGAATTAATTATGGAGTTTATGACAATTATTCTTGTAGTTATTTTTCTAATTGGTTTGGTTGTTGCTTATAGAGTTGGTTGTAGATTTGGAGAATTTAGGCGCGACAGGTTTTGGGAGGCGGAAATCCCAGGGCATAGAAAAGATGCGATTATGAAGTCGCGCGCGATATTAGGGGGACATTTCTCAGAGCAATTGGCTCCGTATCTTCCTAATTTTAATTATTTGCCGACGGAGTGCAAGTTCCTTGGGAAGCCTGTTGACTTTCTTGTGTTTAAAGGAATGGATGAGAAGAATATTAGCGAGGTCGTGTTTGTTGAGGTTAAGAGTGGTAAGTCCAAACTCTCAACGCAAGAAAGGAGTCTAAAAGATGCTATTGAAAAAAAGAGTGTGAGATGGGAAGAGTATAGGGTTGATGAGGGGGTTACTAGGGAGAAAATAGATGAGGGTGATGGAACTTAATAAATTAAGAGAAAGGCTAAGAAGATATAGAAAATCAGAGATAATTATAACTAACCATGCAGAACTCCAGGCGTTCGTTCGAGAAATTGATTTGGATAAAGTGAAAGAGGACATTATTAATCCAGTGAATTTGGTTTATGCCAGAGAGCAGGATGCTGGAAAGTCTGGGAAAGAGAAGCATGATTGCTATTTTTCTCAATCAAAAAATGTTTATCACAGGTATATCTTAACGCTAAATAGTAAGATTATTATAGTGACAATAATTAGGATAAATAGGGATTGGCAGAAGTCAATTGGTTAATATGGAAAACTTTAATTTTAGTTATGATTCTGAAAGTGATGACTTATTTGTTTACTTGGAGGGTAAGAAATCTCGTGGAGCTGTTGAGTTGGGTAATTTTATTTTAGACTTTGATGAAGAGGGTGATTTAGTTGCTATGCAAATTCTTAACGTTTCGGAAGTCTTTTCAAAAATACTCACGAAAATGATAAAAGTCTCAGAAATAAAGGAAGTGAAAATGGATATGGTTAATGTTAGGAATATGAATGCAATTAGGTTCAGCATTTCAGATAGTCAAACAGAAGAGAAGACAAATATTCTTATTCCACATATCAAGGAAAGAAGTCCTGTTCTGGAATATTAGGAGATTAATTCTTTACGTTTACACTGGGGAAGTATCGGGTTAATGAAGATTTGACGAAACGGGGAGAATATAATGAATAAAAGGAAAAAATTCAAGGAGAGAGTTAAAAAAGAGAAGTGGAGATATATCCTTAAGTATGGATTTTTCTATTTTGGGATTATCGGGGCAACAATTATTCTTATTTTTCAGAAGCTGATTTTTGATATTCAATTGACTCCATAGAATATTGCAATGAGATATGTTCCTTGGACTGGATTAGGAATTCTTATTGCATCAATTATGTGGGTTGGAAGAAAGGCTGAGATAAAAAGAGAGATTGATGGATGGGTGCCTCTTAGTGGGGAAGAAATAACAAAAAGGAAAGATTAGAAGGGATAAAATGTTTTAATTCTATTTCTTCCTACTAAAAAATCTTAGAAAAATTATCCAGAGCTTACATCAAAAGAACTAGTAAAAGCAAATGCTATTAATATCAAAAACAGTAAAACAACTCCAATTATTATTGCTCC
>JAHJRM010000067.1 GCA_018830905.1 Nanobdellota archaeon | reverse complement strand
TTCCTTGCAGTCACAGGTTCTTCTTACTTTGACGTCACACATCTCTTATTCTGGTACGGGCTAAGCACAATCATAGTCGTAGCAATTTGGTTTACCGAAGTCAAACTATTCAAAATAAAAGAGACGCCTTTCTATTCAGACCTCAAATTCTTGTATAGGGCATCTGTGTTAAAGAGGTAATCCCTAGATGTTTTCATCTATAATTGACGCGATTCTTTCAACAGTTAATTCTCTAGGATATTTTGGAATTTTTATTGGTATGATTATAGAGAGTTCTTTCTTTCCCTTTCCAAGTGAGATTATCTTAATTCCTGCAGGCGCATTAATTGCACAGGGAAAGTTAAGTTTCTTAATAGTATTCTTCTCCGCCATTTTAGGAAGCCTTGTCGGAGCCTGCATAAACTATTTCCTAGCATTCTTCATTGGGAGAACTGCAATAGAGTTAGCCTTAGATAAATATGGAAAATTCCTTTTCCTTACAAATAAAACTCTTAAGAAAACCGACAAATACTTTGAAAATTATGGGGAGATAACAACATTCTTAGGGAGATTAATCTTCGGTGTGAGACAATTGATATCACTACCTGCTGGATTCGCAAAAATGAATTTCTGGAGATTCGCATTCTATACCTCCCTTGGAGCTGGTGTCTGGACAATAATCCTTCTCTCAATAGGATATCTATTTGGAACTTCAGGAATGAACCTCACGACAAATCTCACATTTGTACTTCTAGCAGTAGCATTAATCATAGGGATCTTATTTTACAAATACTCAAGAAAGAACTAGATTGAGTTATCCCTAATTTCCACAAACATCTCTATCATAAATCTCTCCATTCCACTAAGAACTTCGCACTCTTTAATCTCAATAATATAACAAGCAGATCCTATTCTTTCAACTTTAGTTTCTTCACCCTCTTGCACAATAACTTGCATTTCGTTTATTCCAGACTCACAAGAAAGACCCTCTTCTGCAGTTATGTTTACATTCATAATTTTCATAAGTATTCCAAAATTATCCATTGCAATTGAAGAGTAACCTTGACAAATCCTATTGTAGGTCACATCTATTGCCGCACTTTTTGGAATCTGCAAATCTCCGTTAAATGGAACCTGTTCTTCAAGCTTCCTAGGATCATTTCTCAAGTAAAAATTATAATCTGCTCTTCCTCCCTTATCAAGAACTGGAAGCTTAGTGTTGTAAGTTTTCAAACACGGTTTAGCATCACAAAATTCTACAATTGTAAAATTAACTCCTCTATACTGGAATTCCACAGCCTCACTAAACGCAAAAGAACCAATAATAAATCCTGCCAGAACTATCCCAAAAAATATAAAAAGGTTTTTCAAAAAACGATTCTCTCTATCAACTCTTTTCTCCTTAGGCTCGGAAACTTCTTCATTATCTTTCTTTTTTTCTGGTTTCTTTTCTACCATATTAACAATTTGTCGTCTTTCTTTATAACTTTTTCTGTACCTAAATGATTCCTAGAATTTCAAACAAAAATCTATCAGTCATCTGTAGAAGTTCGTAACTTTTACCCTCGATAAAAACACAATTACCATCTTGTCTGATTGAACTCGAATTCCCTTCTCTTATGACAATAAGTTTGTCTGTTCCATCACAAGAGATTATTGGAATACCCTCTCCGCAAGATTCGCTCTCTAAACACGCTGAATCCACACTGCTAGAGATTATGCCCATATTGGTTTCAATTTCTGACTTAGAATCAGAGTCTTCTGATTGAACATAAAGTGGAATGTTTTGATATAGACTAGCATCCCTCAATCCATCAACACTAGGAATTATGTTAAGAACCTCCTCGGGATTGTATCTGAACGATAGCTTCCCCAAAATCCAAAATCCATTGTAATAAACAAAATCCAAACCATTATATGTTAGCACTTCATCGCTTGAATCATCTTTCTGAATCCCAGAACCTCCTTGAAAGGCATAACCTAATGTGCTAAATAACATTACGAATAATAAAACTCCTGCAACAATTATTTGATTCGTCCGATTCTTTCTCTCTCGATGATGCTTTGAAATAATTCTTTTCATAATTAATTTTATCAAAACAGATTTATAAATATAACGAGAGCTATCGTCAGTATATGCCCAACTGATATATCTCAGTTGCTTACACGAAAGAAACGCTTACTTCGTTCGCTGATTTATTTAACTTCAAAATCGACTCTGTTAAATTTTTCTGTCGAAATTAATTAACACAAACTTAAATGGAACTTGTATGATTTTACTGTTATTTGCTAGGTGAAGCTGGGTTAATTTTAAGAGAAAGCTCAAGCCAGGAGTTAAAAAAATAAAAGAAAAAGAAAAAAATAAAAAATTGGTTTACTGTACTACCGTTAAAGTCGCTTGTGTTCCGCTCGTTCCAACATACTTCTTACCAACCGTGGTGTCAATGTCTCCTTGTGGTTTGTTTCTCAAGTATGTAGATGCATCTACAGTGTTTTCTCTCTCGTATCCAGCAACTAACAATGCAACCTTACCACTAGTGTAAGGGTTTGTATAGCTTTGGATCAAGAATTGTCCAGTACCAATATTAGTGGCACTAGTCCATGCACTTCCACAGTATGCTCCTCCAACAAGTGAAGCAGCAACCGAGTTTATACAACTTCCTCCAACAACAACTAGATTCTTACTCTGTACAGATGTAACTTCAGCGTCTGTTACTAGAACACTTCCAAGTTGAGGCTTGTCTGTTGTTGAAGATCCTATAGAATCAAAGTATATCTTTGAATATACTTGTGAAGTAGGATAAGTCAACGTTGCAATCTTCTGATCAGAGTCGTCCGCATTCAATAGAGCATATGTTCCCCAAAGGTCAACATACTCTGTTAAATCAGTATCGGTTCTCTTTGTAGCACTGAACTGTGTAGGTGCAGTAAATCTAACTGTACTTACTCCAACACCATTTGTGCTTGTTCCAAGAGGACTTGTTTCAAGTTCTATAACGGCGGCTTCATAGTTTGAGCTATCATCTTTGCCTTCCCATAAAACTACGGAAGGTGCACCGATTAACGTACCATCAAGCATTCTCAGCTGTATAGTTGTTTCGTTAACAACGGTTGTACCATTTATGAAGTAACTCAATCTTCCGATAGTAATTGCAGTTCCGTTTACAGCATGTGGGTCTGCCGCAGTAGATGTAACAATCACAGAGTCTCCAATAGTCCAGTTACCGTGACTTGCATTACCTCCGGCGTATGTAACCGCAGTGGTCGTATAACCGTCACCATCTGGGAATTTAAATCCAGTTATGGCAGTTCCAGTCGAATCCGCAGGATCAACTATCAAACCAGTCAAGTTAAC
>JAHJRM010000009.1 GCA_018830905.1 Nanobdellota archaeon | reverse complement strand
TTCAACACTTTCTACTGACAAGCATACTTTTTTTCCAAGCCTCTTTCGCGATACTTCAACCATTTTAACTGAGATATCAATTCCCTCAAGTTTCACATTCTCACAATTTTTATCCAATGTTTCAAGAAAGGTTCCCGTTCCACATCCGGCGTCAAGTATTTTAGAATTCTTTTTTATTTGAATTTCTTTTAATAACCTTCTCTGAAAGATTCGATTTATCTTCTTCACCAACCAAGTCTCATAAAACCATGTAGCCCTATCAAAAAACACCCTATTTTGTTCTTTCTGTAACTCTATCCTTTCTCTCATCAATTAACTAAATGAACCCTGTTAAAAAGATTTTTGGAATGGCTCTTTCGCAAAGAAACATTTTTTAAATAA
The DNA here is from genome assembly GCA_018830905.1 of Nanobdellota archaeon. Classification (GTDB taxonomy): domain Archaea; phylum Nanobdellota; class Nanobdellia; order Pacearchaeales; family GW2011-AR1; genus ASMP01. The sequence continues at coordinate 8,145 of JAHJRM010000009.1, read as the reverse complement.
GCGATGTGATATTAATCTATGACAGCTTCCATATCACAAATAATTGCAGCAGTAAATCCAGAGTTATACTATGATTACGGTAAAGATAAATCTAAATTAATTAAGTTTAAGGAATTAGTCAAGCAGGAAGGGGCCTACGAAGCAATTAAAACTATGGAAGAAACAGGAGAAGAAGTTAAATCTCAGCCTCTGGTGATGGATGGGGATAAAATCTCTAGTGGAGGAGTGCCTGTAGAGCATAAGCTTATCTACGATTCTTCATCAGAAACCCTCGAACCAATCTATTTTTTCATTTTAGATTTAATGAATGATTTCGGTTTCGGGGTAGAAAAATTGGTTGACAACTTTACATCTTCTCCAGGCTCGGGGCATTTCGCAGAGCTTGGGCAGAGGGCAACAATCATGCAACAACAAGGCTCAAAACTTCTAGGAGACATAAATACCGTCTTAAGAAGCGTCTTAAATCTCATTTATGATTTAAGGGATTTCAAACTAAGACTCCAATTATATGATGATCTTAAGGATGATAAGAACAAGGAAGCAGCCCTTCTGTCCCTTAAACAACTATGGATGGATAAGGTTGATTTCAACAAAGGAAACTCAAGCATCAAAGCAATGGCCCTCGGACAGGCAGGATTTCAAACATTAATTGATGCATTCCTTTTTGCAAAAGATGCAGAACATGCTAAAAAAATAGACCTAAATGAAAGAGTCAAAAGGATAATAATTTCAAGGGTAATTGAATTCAACCACTGGCTCGGAGAATCTGAGAAAGAACTAAGAAAAAGATACAAGATAGAGAAGACATATCTAAAGAGTCAGGTAAATTCCCTAAAGATTTACTCGCGATGGGCAAGGCCATATTTGAAGGCTGCGCAAGAACTTGAGATGAATGAGAAGTCAAGAGAACCTGCCCTGATAAAAACATTCAATACAATTCTTCTAGAGTTGACCCTTCTAGGAAAGAGAAGCATAAATGTAAAGGACGAGGCAATCGCAGGAAACCTTCCAAAGGACTTCCAAAAATTAAAAACAATGAACTATTACAATTGCGTTCTTGTAACCTTCAGATTCAGAGGAATCCCTCAAAGAGCGGGGCAGCAGCCTCATTACGTCTTCGGTGGAAGGGCAGAGATTTCCTTCAAAGGATACGCTCTTAATGAGGATGAGTTAAAGAGAATTGATGAAGAGTTAAAAGAATCTGACCTCGGAGATACACTAAGACTTATCGAAGGAGCAACCACTGAAAGTATTGAAAATTTACAAGAAGAAATTAATTCATTCATGGATGAAAAAGAAGATGAATCTGAAAAGAGCTCCACTTCCGAAGAATCAAAAGACTCATCAAATCCTTTCAGAGCACTTTTTGGAGGATACAATAATAAGCCAGAGAAGAAAGAAGAATCTAAGGATGAAAAGAAAGAAAAAACTGTGGTAAGAAAAGAAAGCTTCGCAGAAAAAGAATACATAAGACCCTATGTGGCAAATGAAATAAGAGAAACAACATTCACTCTTTTCGACATCTACAAAAAAGCCCACGGCATGGCAAGCTTCACGTAGTGAAGTGCAGCTCGGTCGCAGGATCGAAAACCCGCGGGTGGTTATTAGCCATAAGCAGTATTTTAAGGGAAAATCGAAAAAAAACCGCCGATGCTAAATCCAGTAGGATTTACATTGTTTCAGGTTGTTTTCATTGGCAAGCTTCACGTAATTTTAATCTATTTGACCACTAAAACAATAAAAATTACTAGCTATTCTTCTCGTTATTCTAGTTCGATTTTCCAACCGATTAGCTTTTTCAATCATCTCTTGATATGGGTTATCTACTGCTAAATCTGTCATAACAGCTAAGATAGAGAGTGCTTTACAAGCTTCTTCTCAAATCACAAACCCTGAACCTGCTCCTCTATTATTTTAGAAATCGGCTTGCCCGTTCTTTCCTTCAATTGTTTTAATTTATCTATGGTCTTTATTGAAAGCGTAATATCTATTCTTTTTCTTTGAAGGGGAAGTTTCCTTGTTCTGTCATATTCTTCAAGTGCATCAAAAATGTACTTATACTTTTTTAATATTCTCTTTGATTTATCTGATTGCATTTCTCATTCTCCATTCTATTTTATTTATCTCGTGAATGTTCTGTTTTGCTATTGAAACTATATGGTGAAGCAACAAATCCATATCTACACTTTTTTTCATCTCTGTCGCAAAACTTAATACTGCGTATGCAGCGGTTCTCTTGTTGCCGTCTGAAAAGGGATGGTCTACTAAAATCGCTCTCATCAAATAAGCTACTTTTTTGTAATCGCCTATCTTCTTGTCATCTAGTTTGTCTATTGCATAGTCAAGGCTTGAGTCATCTCTTAGGCCACCTCCAAATCCTCGGTTGATCCTTAGCAATTCTTCCTTAGTAATTTTCATACACATAAATATCAATGAGATGTTTATAAATCTTCTCTTTTCTAAATCCCAATATTTTTATATCTCTCTTTCTTTTATAAATCATGGTAAAAGAAAAAAAGAAAATCTGCAAAAAGAAAAATACTAAACAAAAAAATGAAATTCTTAAAAAGTTAGTTGAGACTTTAAAGAAAAATACTAAAAAAAATTCTAAAGAAATAGTACAAGATAAAAAAGAGAAAGTTGTTGATGATTCTATTCCCCCCGATGATTTTGATAATTTGACTGATTCCAATCCAAGAAAAATTGTAAATTCTGAAGGTCGTAGGGCGCCAGTCCTCGAGGCTATTGCAGGAGAACAGCCCGGACCAGTATTCATAAATCGCGGAAGACCTGCCTCAGCAGATTCTGATGAAAAATCTGATGTGGGATATGCTTCTAAAGAAGATGATAGTAATGAACCAAAATACTCTTCAAGCCAGTCATCCAAACTTTATGATGCTCAAAACGTTCGGACAGAATCACTTGGCAGAACGACCGGAACAAATTCTGAGGTACGGGAAGTTAACCTAATACAGGACGAGCGAATCCTGGGGGAATCTCCAACACAAGAGAAAATCTGGGGTGTAGAACGATTTGATTCAGATAAAGTGAAAAGACAAAACCCTTTCGAGAGAGAAGAAGTCAAATACAAAGAGTACGAGCCTCCAAGATGATTTCTATTTTATGAACCAAATCTCTCGCTCCACTTCGTTCCGCTCGCAAATCGTATGGGGACTTCAATTCGCAACCTCGCACGACACTTGACTTCAAGATACTGTCTACCACAAAGTCGCTCACCCTAACAGGTCACCTCTTCTAAACTACTTACTCGCTACGCTCGCAAATAAACAAAAGATTAACAAAAAACAGCTTAGGATTAGATAAAAAATATTATGATTTTACAGACTTAATTTTTATCCAGCGAACAATTGAGCAAAGCCAATTGTGAGCAAATCAATCAAGAACGAAGTGAACAGTAATCACTAATCCTCGCCATTCCCATTCTCATGGAACCTTATCAAATCTGTAACATTATCCTCTGGACCCAACTTAACAATCTTAACACCCTGCGTCGCTCGTCCCATAACTCGAATATTCTTGAGCGTCGTCCGGATAGCCATCCCTTTTGCAGTCGTTATAATAATTGAGTCCGAAGGATTAACCGAAACCGTCGTCACAATATTCCCTGTCTTATCACTAACCTTCAAATTCTTAACACCTTTTCCTGCACGAGAAGTCTTTCTATAATCTTTGACCTTAGTCCTTTTACCATAACCATTCTTAGTAATTGTTAAAACCTCCTCTGTATCAAGTATCTCTAGACTCACAACCTCATCTCCCTTATCCATCTTAATTCCCATGATTCCATAACTAGCTCGTCCCATCTCACGCACATCACTGCTATTAAATCTAATAGCCTGCCCCTTCTTCGTTGCAAGCAAAACCTCTTGCCCTTTCTTAACCACTTGGACATTAATCAAAATATCTGAGTTATCTTGTGGAAGATTGATAGCTCTAACTCCAGAAGCCCTAGGTTTTGAAAAGTGGGTTAATGCAATCTTCTTCACAATACCCTTCCTCGTAGCCATGAATAGCGAATCTTCAAAATTACTCAATGAGATAACGCTAGTAACTTGTTCTTCATTCAGGCTTAACAAGTTAGTCAAGGCCTTACCTTTACTATATCTTTCAGCCTCCGGGATATCATACGCCTTCAACCAAAGAACCCTTCCTCTTGTGGTAAAGAACATCAAATAATCGTGAGTCGAACAGGTTATAAGTTGCTTGACAAAATCTCCCGTCGCAAGATTACTACCAATAACACCCTTCCCACCTCTCTTCTGTTCTTTATACACTTTAACGTCCATTCTCTTACAGTAACCCTTTTCCGTAATGGTCACTACAACTTCTTTCTTCTGGACCAAGTCTTTTTCAGAGATATCGTTAACTCTCTGTAAGAATGTAGTTCTCCTGTTATCTCCATAGTTCTTCTTCAACTCCGCAACCTCACTAGAAATAACTTTCAAAACTTCTTTAATATCTGAAAGAATCTTCTGGAGTCCTTCTATCCTCTTACTCAATTCATCATGCTCTTTCTTAAGTTTGTCTTGTTCCAATCTTGTAAGCTGTTGCAGTTTAGTTTCAAGAACAGCCTGTGCCTGCCTCTTAGTCAAACCAAACTTGCCCACAAGTCCGTCAAACGCCTCTACAGTACTCTTAGCAGCACGGATGAGCTTAATCACTTCATCAATTCTTTTCAGCGCAATCATAAGGCCCTTAACAATCTCAATTCTCTCCTTGGCCTTCTTCAATTCAAAATTTGTTCTATTAGTGATAATGGTTTTCCTATATTCGACATAGCTACTGACAACATCTCTTAGATTGAATATTTTTGGTTGCCCTTTAGAAAGCGCAAGGAAATTAACATTAAAACTATCCTGAAGTCGAGTATATTTATACAATGAGTTCATAACAAATTTAGAGCTTGCACCTTTTCTAAGTTCGAGAACAACTCTTATTTTTCCTTTAGAAGATTCGTCTCTAACATCAGAGATATCCCTAATCTTCTTGCTCTGAACCATCTCAGCGATTTGCGTAACAAGTGTGGACTTATTAACCATATAAGGAATCTCTGTGATTATAATAGCCTCCCTGCCTTTAGTGTTTTCAGTAGTAATCTTTCCTCTAAGGGTTAACTTACTTTTTCCTGTTTTATAAAGTTCAAGCATATCTCCTGAGACGGATCCCCCTGTGGGAAAATCCGGAGCAGTAACAATTTCAGCAAGCCCCTCTATAGTAATTTCTGGATTTTTTATATAAGCAATAATAGCATCACAAACCTCTGTGAGATTGTGCGGGGGAATATTAGTCGCCATACCAACAGCAATTCCCGAAGCACCATTAAGCATCAGTGTAGGAAGTTTACCTGGAAGAAGATCTGGCTCTGTAGTCGAATCATCAAAGTTAGGAACCATCTTCACGGTGTCTTTATCAATATCTTGCAAAAGCTCCTCGGAGATTTTCATCAATTTTGCTTCAGTATAACGATAAGCTGCTGGGGGATCTCCATCAATGCTACCAAAGTTCCCCTGCCCGTAAACAAGAGGATATCTCAACGAAAAATCCTGGGCCATCCTCACTAGAGAATCATAAATCGAAGTGTCTCCGTGAGGGTGGTATTTACCAATAACATCTCCAACAATTCTCGCGGATTTTTTGGTCTGAGTTCCCGGCTTCAAACCCATTTGATTCATCGCGTAAAGAATTCTCCTTTGAACAGGCTTCAACCCATCCTCAATTGCAGGAATTGCCCTAGAAACAATAACTGACATAGCATAGTCAAGATACGCCCTTTTCATCTCGCTAGATATCTCTGTAGGCAAAACATTCTTCTGATTCATATCCGGACTAAATTCTTTTTTGTCGTCTTCCATTTTTATTTTCCCTCCCTATTCTCCAAATGTTTAATGAATTCTTTCTCATTCATCTCTTTGTCTTCGACCTCTTTCCCTACCCATGAGCATGATTTACACTCCCAACCATTATCACTCTTACCCTCTTTACCACTAAGCACAACTCTAACTTCATTACCTCCACATTTAGGACAAACCTTAACCTTGAATGTTTTTCCTTTCTTCTTAATCGAAATCTTCTTTCCCTGAGCTTTCTCCCAATCAGCCTTGCTGTCAAAACCCTCTGTTATCCAATCGGGTGTAGATAGTTTTCCCATTTTAATTTAACAGAAGCATTATTGCTTCATATTTATCTTTAACCATTTTCCTCCCTTCAGGAAGAGTAATTTTTTTCCACCCTCTTTGAATTTTTTCCTTAAGCCATTTTTGTGCAGGTTCTAAACCTTTGTGGCTTGCGCCCCAAAGATACATAAAAATTAAACTATTATCAATATGGCTCATCGCATCTGCACAAGCAACAATCTGTTCTTCTTTAGTTTCCCTCTTATAATTTTTAGCTCCACGATGATGCATAATGCATTTTTTAATTAATTCAATTTTTTCATTAGGAACTTTTCCTTTTAGCATTCTTTCAGCAATCTCGGCACCGATTATCTCGTGGTTTTCATTTTCTTTTGTTTGAGTGTAAGCTATATCATGCAACAACGCTGCCAATTCAACAACGTCTTTGTCTGCCTTGTAAATCTTTGCAAGTTTAGAAGAATAATTCATAACAGGAATCATATGATTTTTAAAAATATCGTCGTGTTCAAACTTGTGTTTCATATTTTTCCTAATTTCTTTTTCAATATCTTGCTTTAATTTTTCATAAGCCATCTTAAACGTCCAAGCTAGCCTCCTTCGCGTTTTCTTGAATGAATTGTTTTCTTGATTGGACGTCGTCCCCCATCAACATTGAAAAAACCTTGTCTGCTTCAACAGCGTCCTCTATGTATATACTTTTTATCTTTCTAGTTTTTGGATTCATAGTAGTATCCCAAAGCTGTTGTGGGTTCATCTCTCCCAAACCCTTGAATCGAGTAATACTCGATTTTGTGCCTTCTGTAGCTTTCTTTAATTCTTCATCAGAATAAACATAAACATCTTTTTGGCCTTTTCTAATTCTGTATAATGGAGGATATGCCGAGTAAACTTTTCCATTGTCTATAAGACCTTTCATATATCTGAAAAAGAAAGTCAAAAGAAGTGTCTCTATGTGTTCTCCGTCAACGTCCGCGTCACTCATGATTATTATTCTATTATACCTTACCTTTGTTATATCAAACTGATCACCAACGCCCGTCCCAACTGCAGTAACAATATTAGCTATCTCTTCGCTAGAAAGAGATTTAATCGGATTTGATTTCTCCACATTCAAGATTTTTCCCTTCAATGGAAGAATGGCCTGCATCTCTTTATTTCTTGCCATCTTCGCGCTATTATGCACAAACACTCCCGACGCCAAAGCAAAATTATGAGTATCTTTAACCTCCAAATCATAAACATCTATTTTCTTATCAAGAAATTCTATTTTCTTTATTTTATGATTATAATTTTTAACTGTCTCCAACATTTCAAAAACATCATCATTAAAAAATCTAGAACAAAAAGTATCCATACTTAAAACAGATTTATTTCTACTTTTAATTCTTATCTCATCAAATTTCTCAAGAGAATTATTTTCTAAAACTTTTTTCATTAACTGAATCGTTCTATCATAATATGTTTTATTATAGGCTTTTTTTCTTTTTTTTCTAAATTCAGGAGTCCATTGTTCCTTTGTTTTTTGAATTCTCCATTCAATTAAATCTTGATTCTCCCATTGTTCCTTTGCTAAATCAGAAAGATAAACTCTTGCATCTGGATTTTCATTAAAAAAAGTTTTAACTTTTTCAGAAGCTTTTTTTCTATTTTCAGGATCAGACCAATATAATTTTTGTGCGTGATTAAGAATAGTTTTATTTAATTCTACATACTCAGGATTATCTTTGCAAAATTCCTTAAACTTCTGTATCATAAATAATTTATAATCACTATTTTTCCATTGTTTCTTTGCCCTTTTTGAAAGCATCTTATTAACTTCTGGTTGCTTTGCCCAATTACCCATCTTCTTTCTATACTCAAGAGTTTTATGAGCCATTTTAGCTTTCTCTTTCACATCTTCCCTATGTAAAGTATGTTTCAAATGTTCAGTATGTAAAATTAAATGATCTTCCTTCATCATTCGAACAATATTCAAAGGATTATTATTTAA
>JAHJRM010000066.1 GCA_018830905.1 Nanobdellota archaeon | reverse complement strand
GAGACCTTTGAATTCCTTTCGCGTCCTTCTCCGAAATTTTAAGTTTCACGACGCTGCCCAAACTCTTGCACCATTTCTCATACCTTGTGATTTCGGGCGCCATCTCCCCTTTAAACGTCTGATAATCACTACTAAAATCAGCCAAAGCCGAGTGCGTCTCATCAGTATCTATCTGAGCATCTATCTTCGCTCCATACTTCCTAAGAATTTCATCAATATCTTTTTTAGACGCCGGCATAACTCACCTCAGTAATAAAACAACTAACAGAATTTAGTTAATAAATTTTGGGATTTGATTTTTAAGAGAAAACAAAAAAATTAAACTTGTTGCTAATCAGTTCTTATCCATCCCAAATTGAAGAAGAAATTACTTAAAAGACTATTTATGAAGTATCTAATTCTTCAAAAGATTATATTTAATATAAACCAAAATTAAAAATGTATTCACAAGCATATTTGCAAGGTATACAAATAATAGAACAAATTCTAAACTAATTTGGCTGCTCAAAAAATAGAAGACAAAATAAACTCCAACAAATAAGGAAAGATAATAAATTTTCATGTCAAAGGCTAAAAAAGAGATAAGAATCAAACACAACATCAGATTAAAAACTCCAAAGTAAGCCAGGCCAATTCTAAACAGAAAAAATAAAATAACTACCCTAATTAGGTAAATTATAACCTCTTTCAGGTTTGGTATCGTTGTAATGTTCCCCACCCCCTATTTTTACTAAAGACTAAAATTTGTCCTGCGAGAATTGCATATAAAATAATTGTATACCCATAAAGTATGAAAAGAGGCGATACCAAATAAGCTTTTATGTCTTTTTCTTTAGCTAGCAAGAGATTAATTGACCAAACAAAACTTGAATAACCAAGAAAGAACAATAACCAAGTCAAAAAAGGAAAACCTTCTGAAGAAAGTAACATAAGAGGAATTATAACAAATGTTAAAATCCTTGGGAAAAGTCCATAGAATCCAAAAAAGAAAATAAAAAATAATTCAAGTGAAACAAGGAAACGTCTTTTATGAAAAAGATGCTTTGAAAGAACTTCCAATCCTCCACGATGCCATCTTATCCTCTGTTTAAGAAGATCCGAGACATTTAAGGGAACCTGCGTGTAACACAAAGCATCTGGTGCTGAAACAATCTCATAATCTTCTTCCAATATCTTAACTGAACTATCAAAATCTTCTGTCAAAGTTCCCTCCTGAAATTTCCTAAGAGCACATCTTCTATATGCAGAAAACGCTCCCGGGGTAATGATAACCGATCCAAAAGTGCTTTGAGAATATCTCAAATAATGGGTGACAACATAATACTCAAGTCTTTGTATATAGCCCAGAAGACTTCCGTGAGAAATGCCGACGACATTTCCTGCGACAGCTCCAATCTTATCAGAGCTAAACTTAGAAAGAATTCTTTCAATAGCATGAGGATGAAGTTTGGAATCAGCATCAACTGTAATTACAAATTTTCCTCTTGCATGTTTTAATCCAGTATTCAATGCCTTAGCCTTACCTTTATTTGTTTGATTTATTAACTTGATATGACCCCCATATTTTTTAACAAAACCTCCAACAAGATCAGCAGTCCTATCCTTACTACCATCATTAATGACAATTATTTCATAATAGGGATATGATTGAGAAAGGCAAGAGTCTAGAGTTTTAGCAATTCCTACTTCCTCATTATACGCCGGAATAAGAATAGAAACAAAGGGACTCTTTAAAGAAGCTACATCTCTCTTATGGAGAAAATATAAAAAAAGACGATAACCAAAATAAGGAACATCAAATATAACCCAAAAAAGAACTAATTGAAAAATCGTTAACATGTTTATTAATTAACAAAAGATGTTTATTAATTTTTACCATCTTTTTCATCGAAGGATAAAGTACAAACTTTTATTTTTTCCATATACTATCCATAATCAAACTCCTCTCTTTTTCAATTTCTCATTCAACCATTTCTAATCTCGCCCTTAAGCACCAGTTTGGTCCAAACAATCTTGGCGATTCAATTCATCTCCAGAAGTAACAATTATTATTTTAGCGCACATGCTCGGATCGTTATTGGCTATTCCAAATCTGAAATAGCAAGTATTTTTTATATATTGGGTTTGAATATTTTCACAATAAAAATCGTCAGATAAAAAGGAAGAAGAAAGTCCTAAGAAACAATCATCTCTTATTTGCCAAGACTGAGTGGCAGTAATTTTTTCGCAGAGAGAAGCATCTTCTATTTTAAGAGCAACCCCGCTATAACAATCTGCAAGAGTATTCGTGGAGATATAACTCGAGGTTCTAGATTCACTTGGCTTTATATAATCACAAATGCTAGAGTCCGCAGCATCAATAGCTTTCTGACTGTAACAATCTTCCTTCTTATAATCCGCATCAAGAGCATCGCAATCTGGAAAGTTAGTTGTGAGAGAATCATAATAATAATCTTCTACTCCCGAATTAGGAGAATTAGTCTCCAAGCCAGAATCAGAAGAATTAGAAT
>JAHJRM010000065.1 GCA_018830905.1 Nanobdellota archaeon | reverse complement strand
TCCTTCTCAAACACAAGCATATTCTCAAAATCCTGCCTAGAAATCCCAGTCTCTGACGCAACTAAAACCAAAGAAAGAATCTTCTTCCTCCTACGAACCATCAACTCTTTGAAAAGCGTCGTCGCATTCTCTAACTGCTTCTTTGTCTTAGTAATCATATCAGAAAACAAGTCATCATCTTTCAGCGTCAACTGTTTCTTCTCTTTCAGATAACTAGCAATCTCAGAAATAAAATTCTTAGACAAAGGTTGCAACTGATCTGAATAACGTTCCTTCCGTGCAGCCTCGTAAATATCATTATAAGTTATCATAAATGCAAAAGAAATCCCTTGTTTTTAACAATTTCCGTGCTCAAGAGAATCACTTCAAAAATCCAATCCTCTCAAGAAATTCGCCACCAACAATTCTTCCAAGAGTTCCCCTACGAGCATTCTTCTCACAAAATTTCTCCGAATCAATATTTTTATTCCCAGTTCCGCTCGCCTTAGAACCATCAACCTTAAGTTCAACCTCCTGATTCCCTATCTTAAACATGGAAAAAAATCTATCCTTCCTCTTAGGCGGTTTATCATTATACAACAACACAGGAACGGGATCCGCAGAATGTGCTTTAAGTTTGCATGGAGTTGAATGGTCTCCAGTAACAGCTAGTTTTATCCCATTCGGGGGGGCAAAATTCCTAAGAAACTTAAACAACGTAGAATCAAGATACTCCAACATCAATTTCTTCTCAACAGGCTTATTATCATGCCCAGGAATGTCTGTCTCTTTTATGTGAATGTAAGCATAATCATATTTTTTCTTGTTCTTCCTCAAAACTTTCGTTGAAAAACTCGCCACTTTCTTCAAACCCTCCTTAAGATTCTCATACGAATCAAGATTCTTCAATTTAGGATAGTCAAAAGAGAAAACCTTCATACCGCTCACTCTGGAAAATCCAATCTCAAGAGGCATGTACGAAACCGAAAGCCATTTCTTATAAAACTTTAATTTTGGGGGCTCAATCCCAGGACCCCTCATCAAAAGATAATTTGCAGGCAAAAGCCCGCTCTTCTTCCTTCTTTCATTAACTGGATGATTATTCAAAACCTCATAAGCCTTCTCGATAAATTCATTTAAAACATTCACAGTATACAAAGCATTCTCTTCATCATCAAAAACCTTGAAGTTGCTAATTTTGTCCACACCTTTTACTCTTCCTTTAGAATAAGGAGTCTCATTCCCTGTAATATTATCTGACCACCCTCCACGAAGAACGAAAACCGCTCGATGCTGGATTGTTGCTTCAAAGGAAAATTTACATGAAAGTTTAATTTCATTCAAAGCATTAGAAAGTTCCTCCGCCTCAGAAGTCGTAAGAGTACGACCAGCACGCCTATCAATGATATTGCCCTCTTTTAAAGAATCAACAGTAGCAAAGTTCACCCTCAAAGCTAAATCACCTCTTGTTAATTTCAAATCAGTGCCGCGAGCTTCCAATTGCCCTCGAGTACTGTCGATCTGTTCATTTCCAAATATAGACACTATCGCCTCATCCGATTCCGGAACAAAACTAGGCTTCACAGGATAAAGATAACCCATTTCACCACGATTAGCAAAAAAGTCCAGATTAGGCGTCTCCGCCACCTCTAAAGGAGTCTTTCCGCCGAGCTGTCTATGAGGTAAATCTCCTAAACCATCGAGAATAACCAAAATTCCTTTCATTTGATAAACCTCTTAATAATTCTAATCACCACACCTATCATAACTAAATCAAGGAGCTCTTCTTTATAAAAATTTATATTCACTAAGGAAAACATCTCTAACAGAATAAGACAATTAAGAAACAGCAACTTGCAAAAGTGCCCTAATAATTATAAAACCAAGAATAGCAATTATAATTATCTTAATTATTTCAAACATATCATCACTATTAAAATTTCCCTTTTTATTCATTTGAAAACCTTAGCTTCTAATTTAGACAATCTCTCATAGATTATAAGTTTTTCCTTAAGTTTCTTTATTTCCTGCTCGTGTTCTGATATCTTATATATCTCTTCTGAAAAGTACATTATAAAAAGACCTATAATGAATAAAGAAACCCATAAGGAAGAAAATCAGAATTGCTAAAGGGTCCAATAATTCCAACAATTACCGATAAACCACCAAACAATAAATTTGTAACTCTTCTCATAAAGATTAGTCAAAATGAAACTTTAAATTAATTATTATAATAGGAAACTATTTTAAACGAAAATCCCTTATCAAATAAGTAATGGGAAAAACAATAGGCATAATCAGCTTAAAAGGAGGTGTAGGAAAAACCAGCACAGTCGTTTCTCTCGGAGCTGCACTTTCAGAACGAGGAAAAAAGGTCCTTCTTGTCGACGGAAATCTCTCTTCACCAAGCCTTGGCCTACACTTAGATATTGTCGAACCAGAAAAAACACTTCACCACATTCTTAATAGAGAAGCTCGGTCAAAAGAAGTCATACACGACACAGGATCATTTCATGTCATGCCTGCATCAATCTTTCCAAGTAGACAGGTCAGCCCACTAATGCTAAAAGACAGGATTAAAGGATTAAAACAAAGCTATGATGTAATCCTTATTGATTCTGCACCAACGCTCGACGAAGAAACTCTAGCAGTCATACTTGCATCAGACGAAATCTTCGTTGTCACAACACCAGACAGACCAACTCTAAGCGCAACAATCAAAGCAATCAAACTCGCAAAACAGAGAGGCACTCCAATCTCAGGACTAATCCTAAATAAAGTAAACAACAAATCATTCGAAACGCCTTTTGAAAACATCGAAGAAACACTTGAAGTGCCCATCCTCGCAGTCATCCCCTATGATATAGACGTCCTAAAATCAGTCTCAGAGATGAAACCCTACATCACCATGAAACCCAAATCAAAAGGAAGTGAAGAATTCAGAAAACTCGCAGCTACACTATCTGGAGAAAAATACCAACAAACACTATTAAAGGATTTCATAAGAAGAATGACTCCAAAAAGGCAAGACAT
>JAHJRM010000064.1 GCA_018830905.1 Nanobdellota archaeon | reverse complement strand
GTTCACTTTCTTTCCAGGAATGATTGATGCTATTAAAGATTCAGGAAAAACGGGTGACGATTTGTGTAAGCCTGAGCCAGGATACACAGAACAAGAATGGCAAGAACATATGAGTCATCATCCAAACATTTATAGCGAATGCTTGAATTAAAAGGAGAAGAAAATGAAAAAAGTAAAAATGGCAATTCATGGGATGCATTGTGCTTCGTGTGCGGCAAACATAGAACGTAGCTTATCAAAAGTAGAGGGAGTAAAAAATCCAAAAATATCCCTGCTCTTAAAAAAGGGAACGGCTGAATGTGAAGACTCTGTTTCGAAAGAGAAACTTAAAGAAGCTGTAAAGAGAGCGGGATACGAAACAAAAACCGTCGAATTTGAGTAACATGGATCATAAAAAACACAACATGCACAAATTTAGTCAGAACTCTTCAAAGGATGAACATCATCATGAAGAACTGGTTGAAGATGAAGAAATCAGAGACTGGAAGAAAAAACTTATAGGTTCATGGATGTTCGCACTTCCTGTTGCATTGATAATGATCGGCGATAGGCTTTTTGAAATTTCTGTTGTTCCTAAAAAATTTATGATTCCTTTGATTTTGATTTTAGGATTTCCTGTAATCTTTATTTTTGGTTTAAATACTCTCAAGAGCGGGTTGAATGGATTTAGAACACTATACTTCAATATGGATTCTCTCATCGCTCTCGGAACTATAGTTGCATATCTCACCGGCTTTTTCAGTTACTTTGGTTTTGGAGAAGATTACTCAGGAGTATCTTCCATGATCATGGTAATATTTATTACAGGAAAGTTTATAGAAGTTAAAGCAAGAGGTCGCGCATCAAAAGAGATAATGAAACTTCTTGAACTCGGGGCTAGGAAAGCGCGCATCTTAAGAGAGAAAAGGGAGATTGAAATTCCTGCCGAAGAAGTGAAGGTGGGGGACATAATTGTAATAAAACCCGGGGAAAAGATCCCTACTGACGGTATTGTCATCCGTGGAGATTCTTCAGTTGACGAATCGATGATTTCTGGAGAGAGCTTACCTGTTGACAAAACAAGGGGAAGTAATGTTATTGGAGCCACAATAAATCAAGATGGAATTCTTTATGTTAAGGCTACCAAAATAGGAAAAGATACCTTTCTTGCACACATAATAAATCTTGTTGAAGAAGCCCAAGGGGAAAAAATTCCCATACAAAAACTTGCAGACAGAATAACTAATGTTTTTGTTCCTTCAATACTTATTCTTTCTGTCCTTAGTTTTGTATTGTGGTGGTATTTTTTAGGAGATGCTGGAAGATCTTTAGGAATTGCAATTTCTACATTGGTTATTGCGTGTCCTTGCGCTCTTGGTCTTGCAGTTCCGACGGCATTAATGGTCGGTTCAGGAATGGGTTCCAAACATGGAGTTTTAATTAGAAAAGGAGAAGCGATACAAACGATGAGGGAGATAAAAACGATAATATTTGATAAGACTGGAACAATAACAAAAGGTGAGCCGGAAGTTACGGATATTTATTCTAAAGTAAAAGAATCTTATCTTCTTGAAGTTTCGGCTTCTCTTGAGAAATTAAGTGAGCATCCGATTGCAAAAGCAATAGTCAAGAAAGCTTCATTAAAAAAGTACCCTGCTGTTAGAAATTTTAAAGTTCTTAGAGGCAAAGGCGTTGAAGGGAATATCAGGGGCAAGAAGGTGTTAATAGGGAATAGAACTTTGATGAAAGAACAAAAAATCGACATAAACGAAATTGAATTTGTTGTTAAAAAATTTGAAAACTCGGGGAAAACAGTAATGATTGTCTCGGAAACAGGAAAAGTCATTGGTGCTATGGCAGTTGCTGACTCAATTAAGGAAGACTCTGCCGACGCGATAAGACAGTTAAACACCGACGGTTACAGAACAATTATGATTACTGGAGACAACGAAAGAACTGCAGAATTCATAGCTAAGCAAGTTGGCATAAAAGAAATTATAGCAAATGTTCTTCCCAAAGACAAAGTGAAGAAGGTTGAAGAAATTCAAGAAAAAGGAATGGTTGTTTTTGTTGGAGATGGGATAAATGATGCTCCTGCACTTAAACAGGCAAATGTCGGTATTGCAATGGGTTCTGGAACGGATATAGCCATAGAATCAGGGGATTTGGTTCTTGTCAAAAATTCCTTAATGGGAGTCGTTCAGGCAATAAACCTTTCAAAGGCAACGTTCAAAAAAATAAAACAAAATCTTTTCTGGGCTTTTGCTTACAATATAATAGCAATCCCCGTCGCCGTCGCAGGTCTGCTCAATCCGATAATCGCGGAAATAGCAATGGCTCTTTCAAGCATAAGTGTTGTAACAAACGCGAACTTGTTGAGAAGAGTGAAGATTTAAATAAATGAATAATCATAGAATAGTATGAAAAAAGATAATACTTTGTTAATAATAGCGTTGATAGTTCTCGGGTTTTTACTGATTGGTAGTTTTGGATTTGGGGGAATGCATAATGGGGGCTAT
>JAHJRM010000063.1 GCA_018830905.1 Nanobdellota archaeon | reverse complement strand
TGACAGATTTTTACTTTTTTAAAAGTACTGCAAGATACACCGGATGTTCCAGCATATAGCCAAATTTTCTGTGTTTGTCTACTGATATTAAAATCAGTATTAGGTTTATTCGATATTAGCTTTCTTTAACTCAACGATTCGTATTCTCTGAAGCCACACAGCGTCGATAAATCAACGTAAGGCAGTCGTAAATTCCACCTTAAGAGCCTCAGGAATTAGGCCCGCCGTTTGATGGGTCTTAGCTCCCTTGAAAAAGAGTTTTAAACACCACCACTGGGCAGGTCTCACCGATTATACAAGTCATTTCTGATTAGCAATCGGATATGTTTTTGATAAACAGTCGAACCATCTTTGTTACTGTGATCTACAAATGCTTTCCTATTTCTAAAAAAACAAATATAGACACCCCTTCTACCTAAGCTAAAGGGCCAATGTTGCCGAATTCCCTTAACTAGATTAAACTTTCAGGTCTTAGCCTTCTCAGCTAGAGCATCAGTGTCGATTCTGGGTACAGCTATTCAAGCTCAGTGTATAACCTTTTCACAGGCTCCTGGAATCAGTGATTTTCACCAATGTGATTCAATAGTATCTAAGCATTACGCTCCTCTACTTTCTCACACCATACATCCTCTCGGATGTGCACCTATCCTGAAGCAAATCATACCATAAAACTTGAACAGTGCAGGAATATTAACCTGCTATCCATCGTAGCACTCTGTTAAGGTGCAACTTAGGTACTGACTAACCCTTGGTTAATTGATATTGCCAAGGAAACCTTGCTCTTACGACCTTATGCGATTCTCAGCATAATTTGTTCTTACTCCTGCCAGGATTCTCATTCCTTCCTGCTCCACTTCTCCTCTCAGAAAAGCTTCTGTGCAGAAAAGACGCCTGTTTACCAGAGTACTCAATTGAGTACCTCCACAGTATCGGTATTATGTTTTAGTCCTGTCCATTTTCAGGGCCTCAAACCTCAATAAGTGAGCTGTTACGCTTTCTTTAAAGGGTGACGGCTTCTATGTCTACCTCCTTAGTGTCTCAGGTCTAAGACTCCTTTTGATACACTTAACATAAATTTTAGGACCTTAACTGTAGTCTCCCTTGTTCGGGTCTCGGAACAGCACCTTACGCGCTGCCCCTGTTTCCAGTTGTTTACATCCTACAGCTTCTGAGTTGGAATGTTCACCGTAGCTAAAACGCTCTGCATGACCAATCCGTAGCTTTACACCGTAGGAAAATACAACAAGACTATACGTAGGCATATTTCAACAGGAACCAGCCATTGCCAGATTAGATAGGCTTTTCACCCCTAATCGCAAGTCATCCTAGTGCATGCACACAACAATGGTTCAGGCCTCCATTTCCCTTTCGGAAAACTTCACCTTGCTCACGATTAGATCATCTGGCTTCAGGTCTTATCCAAGTGACTCCGAGAGATTGTATTTTTAACTTATTATATTTCAAATAAGAAAATACAATCTCGAGTTCGCATTTTCATACTCGCTTTCGCTGTGGCTTCCTATGTTAACCTCGCCACTTAGACAAACTCCCTGGCCCGTTTTTCAAGACGTACGTTACAACCCCGCGGATTTCATGATAAAATCATGAACCGTTCGAAGCCGTAACAAACTGTAACTGTTAGATTTCAAGTCTTTTAACTCCCTATTATGGGTACTTTTCAGCTTTCCCTCGCGGTACTTGTTCGCTATCGGACTTAAGCTTATATTTAGGGTTGGGAGTTAATTCTCCCGCACAGGGAATAAATTCCCTGTGCCCTGAGAACCCGAAGGTTCTCACGGTATTCATGCATCCAATCCAGGATACACTACTCTTTTAGGCGTATTCATATCAAGTCAGTTTACGAGGCTTTCACTCTCTAAGGCGCATCTTTCCAGATGACTTCAACTTATTGACTTAGAACCATAGCCCACCACATCTCTACCTTTTTTTCAAAAGGAGATTCAGCTTGCCCTCTGCCCTTTTCGCTCGCTGCTATTAAGAGCATCATTATTTATTTTCTTTTCCTACTGGTACTAAGATGTTTCAATTCCCAGCGTATATCGTCTTCTCAGACTATACTAAGTATACGTTCTCACATTCGGAAATCCTAAGATCAAATCTCGCGTGCAGATCCCTCAGGCTTATCGCAGCTTGCCACGTCCTTCATCACAGCTTAAACCAAGCTATCCGTCTAACAGTATCATAGAGTAAGTGTTTGTATTTAACATACAAACTGATAATCTAGTTTTAGAGAACTTTAATTTTTGAAAATCAAAGTTCTCTGACTAAGACTGTTCTCTGTCTGTGTCATTGAGTATAAACTCTCTACTCCACTCGGAATGTTTTTCAGTTCCGAACTTCATTATAGGAAAATCCATCTTGATATTCCCGAAGGGAATCTCTGGATTTTTCTATTCAAAATCAAAGATTTTGAATAGGGTTCGTGTTTTATCTCCCGACGGAGATTCATTAAATTAATGAATATGATTTGTGATTTATTCTAATAATTTTACTAGAGGCGAATACTCCTCAATGATTACTGGATAGTCCATTTCATAAATTGGACTTTTTTCAATATATCCTTTCTCTAATATTATTAAATGTTTTTCTTCCATTTTCTTTCTCCTTGTTTATTTTTCCTTCACCTCAATGGACCTACTGGGAATCGAACCCAGGTCCCCTCGTTGCAAACGAGGTATCCTACCACTGAACGATAGGCCCTCTTAAACCCTCTCATAAAACACTAACAATATTAACTGAGAGAGTAGAGTATCAAATAATTAACTTCATCAAATATAATATTTTAAATTATAGGAGGTGATCCCTCTGCAGGTTCCCCTACAGATACCTTGTGACGACTTAACCTACCTTGTCATACCGAGGTTCGTCCCCGAAGGACCTCGCCAAAGCATAACTCGGTTGGTTTGACGGGCAGTGTGTGCAAGAGGCCGTGACATATTCACCGTTCGTTGATAACAAACGATTACTACGGATTCCATCGTCATGAGGTTGGATTACAAACCTCAATCTGAACTAAGCCACACTTTAGGAGATTAGCTTCTCTTCTCAGAGTTGCATCTCGTTGAATGTGACATTGCCGCGCGCGTGTAGCCCAGGGGATTCGGGCTGTACCCACCTAACATAGCCCCCACCCTCCTCCTTGTTACCAAGGCAGTCTGTCTAATGTGCTCTTACCGTAGAAATTAGACACGGGGGTCTCGCCTGTTACTTGATTTAACAAGTCATCTCACGACACAGGCTTATGTCGGCCATGCAACTCCTCTCAGCGTGTCAGGTAAGCCCTTTAGACTGACCTTCATTCTGCTGTCGCTCCTGGTGAGATTCACGGTGTAGACTCTAATTAAACCGCACGCGTCACCCGTTGTAGTGCCTCCCCGCCAATTCCTTTAAGTTTCGGCCTTGCGACTATACTTCCCAGGTAGCTCACTCTTCGGCTTCCCTGCAGCACCAATACCTCTCGAGGAGGCACTGATGTTTAGTGAGCAGTGTTTACTGCCAGGACTACACGGGTATCTAATCCGTTTTGCGCCCCTGGCCTTCATCCCTCACTGTCAGATCCGTACTCGTAAGGTGCCTTCGCCATTGTTAGTCTGATTAAGATTAACACATTTTACCGCTACCTTAATCATACTCCTTACGCCTTCCGGTCTCTAGTAGTGCAGTATTTCTTGCACGCCTCATGCTTGAGACATGAGATTTCACAAGAAACTTACAAAACAAGCTACGAATGTTTTAGACCCAATAAATGTGGATGCGACTTGGACCGCCGGTATTACCGCGGCGGCTGGCACCGGTCTTGCCCAGTCCTTATTCGTCTGTCTTTTTACAACAAACAAAAGTTGTTCTAAGAACAACACTCTGGTTTATTCTATCACTCTTGCGAGCATTGTAAAATTTCCTCAGCTGCTGCATCCCGTAGGACTAGGAATAGTGTCTCAGATTCCTTCTCAGGGCTTCTCCGCTAAGAGCCCTTACTGATCATTGCCTTGTTAGTCCATTACACCAACAACTAGCTAATCAGCCGCAGCCCCATCCTTGAGCTCGAATTTCAGAAATAAATCATTCCAGAAAATATTTCCTATCAAGTGTTATCCTCAGTTTCCCGAGGTTATCCTTGACTCAAGGTTAGGTTAGCTACGTGTTACTGAGCAGTTCGCCTTCTCTCGAAAAACTTGCATGCCTAATTACAAACCAGATAGCCGCATCCGCCAGCAGGATAAACTGGATTTAACGAAATATATTTAAAAAATAATCTCAAAGTCTCCTCCAAATCTGCTATATAAATACTTAAAAAATTTGATGACGGGTTAACTATTGAAAAACTTTGAATGATTGACATTCCCGAAGACTTCAACTTGTGAAAGTTGAAGAATTAAGAATTTTAATTCTTAAGGAAAACGCATCAAAGTTTTTCTTAGAGAATTTTTAATATTAAAAATTCTCTATATTGACCACTCTACTACATCCTACCTAAATTCATATTTAAGGTAATCATCCCAGTTAATATCATTAACATTTTACAAATTTGTATGATAAAGGGCGTATATAAAGGTTTCTATCTACAAAAATAGCATATCAGCGACGGGAAACACTCTCGCAATTGACTTCGCCAAATTGCTCCGAATATCTTATTGATATCCCTAAAACATAATCTTCTAAAACCCCAATAACAAAATATCCCAACATAGCTCGTAAGATTTACACACTATCAAAATCCACAAAAGCAAATCTTTAAATTTTCAACCTTAGAAGTTGAATGAATTAAAGGTTTCGTTAGAAACCTTTAAAAACCAACCCTCACATTAATTTTCATACGAAAATGACACCCAAAGAAAAATCATTAGCCCAAGAACTAAAAGAAAAAATGTCTGGAGAGAGTGAAGACAATGAAGAGAATGAAGAGAGACCAATCCATAATAAGAAACCTTCAGAAAAACTACCTGAAGATATTTCAGATAAAGAAATTCAAGAACTCTCAGAAAAGATAACAGAAAAAGACATTGAAGAAGAAAAGAAAAGCATAGAACCAAAAGCAGAAACACTAATCCCTTTAGAAGAATATATTAAATGTGCAGTCCATTTGGGAACAAAAGTAATAACTCCCCATATGAGAAAGTTTGTCTACAAAAGAAGAGCAGACGGATTAGCAGTTATCAACACAGCTTTAATAGACGAGAAATTAAAAGATGCAATCAAATTCTTAAATAAATATGAACCAAAACAAATTTACATTGCATGTAAAAGAGAAGCAGGATGGGAAGCAACAAGAAAATTTGAAGAGATAACTGGAATAAGAGCATTCACAAAAAAGTACCCTCCAGGAATCACAACAAACTTAGAACTCGATGATTTTTTTGAATCAGAATTAACAATAATCTGCGACCCATGGATTGACAAAAACGCATTAGTCGATACGGCAAAACTAAAGAAACCCGTATTAGCACTTTGTGACACAAACAACTTCCTAACTCATGTAACTCAATTAATTCCATGCAACAACAAATCAAAAAAATCAATCGGCTGTATCTTATATATTTTGGCAAGAGAATACTGCAAAGCTAAGAAAATACCATTTGAAGCAACTCTTCAGGACTTTGCTGGCGAGTTGGAATAATAAAATTATTCTAATCTTATCCTCTGAGTTAGAATGATTATTTTTCCCACCCAAAACATCACAACTCAAAAGTAATAAGATAAACTTATAAACCTTAAAAACCCCCAATATTTATCTACTTCGGTAGATAGAGGTTTTGATCTTCGGATTTTAACCTCTTTTTTAAATTATTCTCCTTCACGTCTTTGCATCTTCTCAATCTCCGAAACTTCGTAAGAAGTGAGGATTTGAGAAAATCAATTCTCAGATTGCATCTTCTCAATCTCTTCTAAAACTCTATCTATCTCAGCCCCCAATTCCTTATTCCGAGCCTTCAAATCTTCATTCTCCCGAACAACTTCTGAACTCCCCTTACCCATCCAAGGCTTCTCCCTTAACTTCTCAATTTTATCTATTAACTCTTTCTCCCGACCACTAGACTCAATATAACTCTCAATTAATTCCTTAACAAAACCTTTCTGCCCCCCAACAATATTCTTCAAATCTTCTTTATTCAATTCTTTCAAATCAAGATTATTCAAACTTGCCCAAAGCTCAGCCATCTTCCCCAACTCTTTCTCCTTCTTAATCAAAAGCTTCTCCCTCTCTTCAATACTCCCAACCCGAGCATCTATTTCTTCTTGAATTTTTTCAACAATCTCACCAGCACTCTCCAATGCCTTTAACCTCTCATCTACTCTTTTAGCATTTTCAAACTTAGCAACATCCTTCAAAACTCTCTGCCCTCGAGCAGGTTCAATAAATTTCTCTTTCTTAAAATCAATTCTCCTTGCAGGGCTTCTTATTACTTTAAGCATCTTTAATCGAAAGTTTTATATAGTTCCTTACTATTATATACTTATATAGGGGAACGCGACCTGACGAAATCCATATACGCTTTGCGTTGGTATGGGGAGTAGGATAGACGGACGCCATAACCCTATATTTAAATTTTCTCATTCTCTCAACCTCTCTATATTCAATAAATTATCTAAAACAAGACTTACTTGATATTCAGGAGTTCTTTCAATAAGTTCACTTTCTTTTTTTACAACAACACCATTCCTTTTTACAAAACCCACTATTTTATTAAATGCACCATACTGTCGATTATCAACTGAAACAAAAATTAAACAATTATCATGTCTCTTAATAAATTCAAGAACATCTGAATAAATATCCATATTTTGATACATCTTATTTATTTTTAATTTCAGAAAGTATGATTCAATATTTTCCCTTTTAATTGTCTTTTTAATGTTCTTTAAATAAATCTGTTTATTCCTTGTATTTTTATAATGTCTAAACCTGGATATTTTAAGTAATAGTTCCCCAATCCTCTCCTTTTCAATTATACTATATCCAATTAAATTTTCAGAATAGTCTATAAAAATATAATAATCAAACTTCATCTTCCTCCTCCAACATCCCCTTTACTTTATGTTTAGTTTCAAACTCTTCAATAATATCATCAACAACTTTAGAATAAGCCCGACCTACCTTGCTCCCGGGCTTAAGATGCGAAATAGGCAAACCCCAAACATGACAATCATACACATTATCAGAATACGGAATCATATACACTTTACGACCCAACAAAATCTCAACCTCTTTTTTCATCTCCAAAGCATAATTCTTCCTAAATAATTTAAAACCCGGAGCCCTTGTAATCAAAGCAGCGTCGATACTTAACTTTAAACCAAGCTTATCAAAGAAATTCCCAAATGCATTTTGCAAGGTCTCTATACCTTCCAGAGCAAAAACCCCAGGGTCAAGAACAACAATAACCTTATCTGCAGCAGCCAACCCATTAATAATAAAATGTCCGTGAACAGGAGGAGTATCAATCAAAATAAAATCATAATAACCTTTAACTTTTTCAAGTGCATTAATTAAAACCTGCGCCTCTGTCTTTCTCCGATAAGCTCTCAAAGCCGCCAACTCCAATTCTTGTTTTGCAGGAGCAATATGCAAACCCTTAACAGGTCCAGCAACAATAATTCTACTAATCTCCTCATTCTTCTTCATAACATGATACATGTTTTTATTAATGGTATCCTTATCAACACCCAACCCAGAAGTAGCATTTCCCTGCGGGTCCAAGTCCACAACAAGAACCTTATAACCCCGAAGAGCCAAAAACCCAGCTACACTCAAACACGAAGTTGTCTTCCCTGTTCCTCCTTTATAATGTGCAAAACAGATTATCATTTATTCCTCCTGTTTTGCACACCAGCAAATCTTTGATTTGTGCAGTGCGCGAATGTTATTATCATTTTTTATCTCCAACATTTGCACACCAGCGATTCTTAGAATCGTGCAGTGTGCAAAACAGATTATCATTTATTCCTCCTGTTTTGCACACCAGCAAATCTTTGATTTGTGCAGTGCGCGAATGTTATTATCATCTTTCAACTCCAATAAAAGTTATTATCATAATTTCACCAACATACCTAACAT
>JAHJRM010000008.1 GCA_018830905.1 Nanobdellota archaeon | reverse complement strand
TTTGACTGTTAGAACTAGGAAAGGCTAAATGTTTGGACTAATTCTGATAGCGTATAAGTGTAAGGAGGATATGTAAAATGAAAGTATATGTAGGAAATTTGCCTTTCACAGTTGATTCAGAGAAGCTGAAAGCAATGTTTGCGTCTTACGGAGATATCGAAGAAGCAACAGTTATTTCAGATAAGTTCTCAGGCAGATCAAAAGGATTCGGATTCGTGACTTTCCAGAACGACGAAAGCGCTAAAAAAGCTGTTAGCGAGATGAACGATAAAGAAGTCGAAGGAAGGGCATTGAAGGTTAATGAAGCAAGGCCTATGGAAGATAGACCACCTCGAAGAGAGGGAGGTAACGGTGGTAGTGGCGGCGGATTTAATAATAGACGAAGATTCTAGTTTGACTAGGAACGTTTAAGTATTTTTTATTTTTTATTTATATTAAAAGAAAGGGGTGATAGATTTTTATGAAACCTAACAGTGTTAGGTAAGAATTAACTTGTTGCTAGGCCTCTTTTAACTTTATCAGCAAACTTAGCTAGTGATTCTAATTGTGATCTGCCAAAATCACTTATAGTTCCTATTTGTAATAGATCATAAATACGTTCTGGCGTGTGCTCGCAAGTGCTTAAAGCACAGTAATTTTTCCCAGCGTTTTCCTTGTAGTGTTCGCATTCTATGGTTCGGCAAACGTAATCAGGAGCGAATTCATTAGTGGTCATTAGAGGAACTAAATAAGAAGGTTTTTATACCTTCCGACGTGTAAGTGAACTCACTAAAATGAACAGGACTATATTATTTGAACTATTAGGAGAAAAAAGAAGCTCCTTATCAAATCTAGAGAGATTATCAGAAATTACTCAAAGAGAAAGGGGCCTGTTGGAAGAAGACAGGGAAGAGCGGGCAGGAATTTTTCTTTACGAAACAAGAGATGTTAAGAAAATAGCAAGATTAATCATTTTGTTAGATACCCTAAATACTAGTCGGCTCCCATTCCAAATTGAACACTCAAGATTATTCGCTCATGCAAGAGAACATTATAAAAATTTTACACATGTAATAAGTTCAGATAATCTTAGAAGATTAATAGATTCCTACAACATCTTCGCTGATAGAGAGATGTATCTGAGACCCTTTGATGATGCTTATATTGCATTGAAAAAGGATTTGAGTACCATAGAGAGTTTAGCTGGAGAAGATGTAGATACTGCTAGAAGATTGTGTGCTGTTCAGAACATACATCTGAAATCCTTTTATGACTCATTGGCACAAATTCCATTTCAAAAAGATAGATTAGTAAGGAAGAGATATGAAGAAGCTATGAACAGGGTAGACTAAGCTTTCTTTCTTGGGTGGTGTGGAATAGGTGCTTCCGACGGATTGCTTACGCTTCTGCTCTTAATCATTGCGTAGATAACCCAGAGTGCACTCAGTGCAATTAGAGAATAAAAAACTCTTGCTGTAGTTGTCATAGGTCCGAAAACTTTAGAGACTAAATCATAACGAAATATTCCTATAGAGCCCCAATTTATTGCTCCAAGGATAACCATGATTTCTGCTATTTCGTAAAGCCTTCGGAAAATTCTTTTTAACATTTTGCCTCTTTTGTTTATTAAGATTAGTGAATAGAGTATAAAAATCTTATGTCAGAGTTCTCTATTTTCCTTAACGTGTAATAATAAGACCTCTGGAGAAAGATAATATTTAAATACAATCCTCGCCAGGAATACCTATGGAGAGGCGTTACAAATTTATAGGATTGTTTATTGCCTTGGCTATTTTCTTCTCTGTATTGATTTTTTCTCCAGTTTTTCATACGGGCTTTTACGTTTCTGAAGAGTCAGAGTACGATAATCTAGACAAGACCTGGAATTTTTCGAATCCTGAAAATTATTCTTATAATTCTTCTGAGATTTCATTGGCCGAGGGTGGAGCGTCTCTTAAGCAAATAGTAACTGTGTTTAATTGGACTGAAGTGAGTACTCTTGATTATAATTTGTCTTCTGCCTTTTACAATTCTAAAGATAAAACAAATAAAATTGATTCCCTGGGTAATGGCCACATAAAGCCTTCTTCAAATAAGATATTAGATATCTCTTTTGAAAATGAATTGACGAACGGAGATATCATAAACATTTATATTTTATCAAGTAGCTCTGGAGAAATTTATATTTGCAAAGCAGGCAGTCTATGCAATTTTGCAGAGTATGGGAGTGTTTCTCACGACGGGAACGAAGGATTTTATAACATCACTATTTCAGGTTTGACGGATCCGACAGATTCTTTCAGACTCGTTGCCAATAAGATAAAAATAGATTTCATTAAGGCCCTCGATATAAACGTAACAAATCATAGTTTTGTAAATGTAACATATCCTGCCTCATCTACAATCGAGACAGAGGATATTGTAGATTTAAAGAATATAGACTCTTTAGAATTCTTAAGTTCGCTGAATAATCAGAGTATAAATTATTCTTACTCGTCAGACTCAGGACTTACATGGAATAATATTCTAGAAGATGTGTCAATATTAAATGTTTCTAAAATAAGATTTTCTGCTAAGTTATTATCAGATACGTTAGGCACACCAATACTTGAAAAAATTATTTTGATTTATGATGAAATGCCTGAGGAGAATTCTACGAATATTAAGTTTTCTTATACAGTAAATCTTACGTCGAATGAACCCACGACAATAAATAGTTCAAACATTTTTTTAGATATAATGATCTCTAAGAATGTTAGTTATGCGAACATTACCATTGAAGAGATTGAGGACATTCCTCTAGAATCAAAGAAACCTCTGAGAAGCCCGATAGACTTAACCGTGGATGATAATACGAG
>JAHJRM010000007.1 GCA_018830905.1 Nanobdellota archaeon | reverse complement strand
GTGTGGCCTTGCATTACAAGATGGATTGCAAACGGTGATGGGACTTTTGTTTCGATAATCTTCATTTTTATTTTGTTTTCATTTATATCTTTTAGAATTGTTTTTGCTCCGTCAATGTCCATCAAATCCTCAAAGATTTCTCTTCTCGCTTCTCGGAGTATTGGGAATTCATTACTTATTTTTTTCACGGCCGAAAGTAGGAAGTAGCTCTTCATGTGTTGTTTCCCAACGCTCCTTTTTACCCCCTTGTAATTTCTGAGAATCATAAGCGAGCGTGTTGCACAGTGTCTGAATCTTCTTGCTAGAGTATCAGATTTATCTATTGCTTCTTTTAGAGTTTCCTCGAGGTTGTCTTCGTTTAATTCTTTTAGAGTTCTTTCAAGCATCATTTTTTCTCCGGAGAGGTAGAATCCATTGTCTGTTATTCCTACCTCAATGTCTCTGCTTCCAAGTCTCCCAATTATGTATCCGAATGCTCTTGAGAGAGCGTCGTTCACTCGTCGTCCATACAGTGCGTGAAATAGAAGATATTTTTTTCCGACGTCCGTGAATTTTTCGACTATGATAAGGTTTTTGTTTGGAATTTCTAGGAAAGAGTATTGTTCGAGGAAGTAGTTGTAAACTGTTTCGGCGGTGTTTTTTGGAATGTAAAGATATTTCATTATGGAAAGAACTACTTTTTCTTTAGAGATGTCGGATTCCATTTTCTCTTTCATGAATTTTCTGAAAGTATTTATTTCCATGGCCGAGTCAAAGCTTAGTGGGAGCATCTCGGAAAACCATGATGGGATATTGGGGCTTCTTGTGACTTGTGAGGAGACGTAGAGATTCATTCCTTTTGTGTATTTGTATTGATATTTTCTCCCACCGAGGACGAAGACATCTCCTTTTTTCATTCTTCCGAGGAAAGATTCATCTATGACTCCGACGTTCTCTCCCGATGGTGCTATTTTGACTGTGACAAATGATTCTTCAGGAATTGTTCCAATGTTTGTTAGGTAGAGTACGCGTGCCATTTTTCCCCTTTTTCCAATTTCTTTTGTTTCAGGATCATACCATATTTTTCCGTAGACGTTATTTTGTTCAAGAGAGTATTCTCCTGCGAGGTAGCTGATTATATCGAGAAAGTCTTTTCTTGTTAGATTGGAATAGCAATAGCTTTTTTTTATTGTGTCGAAGAGTTCTTTTTCTTTCCAGATTTTGTAAATAGCCATGCCATAGATTTGTTGGGCTAGGACGTCGAGACAGTTCTTTGGAAATCGAATCTTATTTATTTTTTTTTCAATCATTTCTTTTTGGATTACGCAGCATTCTATTAGGTCGTCTCTGTCTAGGATGATGAATCTTCCTTTTGAGATATTGTGGAGTTTGTGTCCGGCTCTTCCGATTCTTTGCAAGGCTCGCGACGAGGATTTTGGCGAGCCGAGCATTAGAACTAAATCTATGAAACCGATATCTATTCCTAATTCAAGAGATGTGGAGCAGACGACTACTTTTAGTTCGCCTTTTCTTAGACGTCCTTCGATGTCCGAGCGGTGTTCTTTACTCAATGAAGAATGGTGTGCTGCGATGTTGTTTTCTCCATATTCTGTTGGGAATTTTTCTTTGAGATAGTTCACAACTCTTTCTGTTGCTGAACGCGTGTTAGTAAAGATAAGGGTTGTTTTGTGTTCTCGGATTAGTTCCGACATTAACTCGTACATTTTTTGGTGGAGTCCTTCGTCTTCAATGATGTTTTTTGCAGGGCTTAGGACCTGGATGTCTATGTCCTTGTTTATTTTTGTTTTGGCGAGTTTGACTTTTCTATCATCAGATATTCCTACGAGGAATTTTGCGACTTCTTCCATAGGTTCAATTGTTGCGCTTAATCCTATTTTTACGGGCCATTTGGTGGAGATTTCGTTTAGTCTTTCAAGTGTTAGGCTGAGGTATGTACCTCTTTTGTTATCTAGTGAGTGTATCTCGTCGATGATACAGAATTCTGTTTTTTTCAAGTTGTCTGCGAATTTTGGAGAGGTTAAAATTATTGCAAGGGATTCTGGTGTGGTTATGAGTATGTGTGGGGGCTTCTTCGCCATTTTTGATCTTTCATAGGGAGTTGTATCTCCAGTTCTTAGTGCTACACGGATTCCGAATTTTTTACCAGCTATCTCTTCCATTTCTTCAAGAGGTTCTTTCAGATTTAGTTCTATGTCTCTTGAGAGGGCTTTTAGTGGAGATGTATAAACTGCGTAAATCTTGTCATCGAGTTTTTCTTTTTCTGAGAGGGTTATCAGATGGCTTAGAATCGAGGCGAATGCCGAGAGTGTTTTCCCGCTTCCTGTTGGAGACGAGAGTAAGACGTTTTCTCTTTTTTCTATTGGAACTATTAAGTATCTCTGTGCTTCTGAGTATGAGCCGAATTTCTTTTTGAACCATTTACAAACCAAAGGGTGTAAGACTGAATTTACTTCTTTCTCCGAATTCGGTTTTTTTATAGTAATTACTTTTGTCATTTAATTAAAAGGGGGCTTAATTTTAAAGAGTGTCTTGTAACTCTCGCGGGAAAATATTTATAAGCTTTAGAGTTTTTTCTTCCGAATGAATAAGAATTTAATAGGGGTGTTGTTGGTGTTGCTATTTATTGTCTTGTCGATTTTTATTTTTAAAGGTAACGGGGACTCGACAGGTTCTGTCGTCGATGGTGATTCCTCTAGCGTGGAGAGGATTTCTATCTCTCCTCTAAATTTAGAGTATCATCTTGTTGAGATAACTTCTATGGGTTTTTCTCCAAATGCTGTTGAGATAGAACAGGGAGATT